>NZ_JAYJLK010000013.1:0-53919 GCF_051948795.1 Acinetobacter sp. Lyrl_1 | reverse complement strand
GATTGGAACGATCATGTATTTGAAGCTTCGGAAACCCGTTTACTTCATGTTTCCGGTATTGTTTCAATCAAATTTGATACAACATCATTAAATTTAAGTGAAATTTCTCAACTAGATGAAGATGAATTTGATGACTACTTCCATGATGTTTATCGAGAAGCTGAATTAAATATCGAATCTATTGAAGAAATTGTATCTACCTAACTCTATCATCCCAACCCTCTCCTTTTAGGAGATAAACAGCACTGCTGCGCAAGGGAGAGGTCTGCTTTAATTTAGTACACACCCGCCACAAATCCTCCAACACCGCATCCGTCAGCCCCAACACCTCATGATTCCAATACCTCACAACGGTTAAACCCAAAGCCTCTAAAAACTTGGTTCGTTCCGCATCATATTCTTTTCCCTCATCTGTTCCATGCTTACTACCATCCAACTCAATCACCAAACCAATTTCATGACAGTAAAAATCTAGAATATAAGACTCAATCACCTGCTGACGACTAAATTTGAGCGCCATAAAGCGTTTGGCACGAAGTCGCTGCCACAGCAAATTTTCAGCATCCGTAGCAGCATGACGCATAGATTTGGCAAATTGTAATAGTTGTGAATTCATCTTCTGATTCATTATTTTTTGTATTTATAGTTTTTAGCCATCATAACAAATTTTTATTTTCCTAAACCACTCAAATAATTGCAGTTCTTTACTCAAAACCACTATTTTACCCACTCAATTTAAGCATAGTATCAAGCATCAAAATAACAAAATAGATAATCTATGGATTGGTTTACCATCTTTATTCACGATACTACATGGGCATATGTTGCCGAATTAATGATTCGGTCAGCACTCATGTTTAGCATGATTATTATATTTTTGCGCCTCACAGGAAAACGCGGAGTACGCCAGCTTTCTATTTTTGAATTGGCCATTATTTTATCGCTCGGTTCTATTGCGGGCGACCCTATGTTCACTGAAGATTTACCCTTGGTACATGCCTTGGTGGTGATGACAGTGGTGATTGGGATGTATCGCCTGACCACATGGCTCATGATGAAATACCAACCCTTTGAAGATTTGATTGAAGGTAAATCGCTATATATTGTAGAAGATGGTGAATTGGTCTTAGAAAAAATTAAGTACGGTAAAATGTCGCATGATGAATTCTTTGCCGAAATGCGCCAACAAGGCGTGGAGCATTTAGGGCAAGTACGTGTTGGCTTACTAGAAAGTGATGGAAAATTCAGCATGTTGTTTTTTCATGGCGATGCCACACGCTATGGTTTACCCTTATTTCCTAAAGCTTGCCAACTCGCGTACCGCATAGTTCCACACACTTATTATGCCTGCATGTATTGCGGGCATGTCCGTTTACTTAAACATGCCAATGAAGTCTGCCCGCGTTGTAATCACCAACAATGGACACTGGCAATCAATACTGCATATCGCAGCTAGAATATGTTGATTTTAGCTGCAACACACCTCTATGCGACTTAAACTGTCGCAGGATTGTCATAATTTAAAGTTATACTGCCTGCGCTGCCGAAGTGAAGCACTGAAAGCGCAAATAATAATTTTTGGAAATACAAAAAAGAGATCGGTATTTGCTTCAATGTGGATACCTTTTATACTCCAGCGACTCTTTAAGGGTCGCTTTTATTTTTTCCACTCAATGACTTTTTAACGTGGTTCAAGCCTATTATTCTGCATTGATGATCTACCTTCTTATTCAAGTGCTGATGATTGAACGCTTTTCGCAAGCTTTGCCCATTTCCAGATCGGTACAAGGCAAAAAATCGCAACAATACAAATCAACAATAAGTAATTCGCATAGCCTAAAGCATCGCCCAACATTCCACTCAGGGTATAGAGTACCCCGCTCACAGTCGCCATAATCGCAACCTGAAATGTAAAGTCGGTCCCTGCGTATTGTTTACGGCTGTACTGCATAATCAAGGTCAGCATCACCACAAGTAACATGGCAGAGCACAAATCTTCTGCAGCATTAATGCTATAAATCAGCCAGTGTGCAACATCAACTTGCTGTTCATACAATTCAGCCAAATAAGCATAGGCCACTAAACTCAAAATTTTAAGCACAGAAAAAATGATGAGGGCATGCGCTCTAGACCACCATTTCAGCATCAACCCTGCGATGCCTGCACCTAACAAAGCGGCCATTGCCCCCAACATGGTCACGTAAATGCCAATTTGAGAAAAGCTTAAGCCTAAATCCACCATTAAAGGTTTTAATAAGGGACCAGCCAAACCATCGGCAATTTTAAAGCTGAGTAACACCCACAGCCATGCGTACAGTACGGGCGTTTCCACAAAATAGCGCAGATATTCACGAATCGCAGCAAGGCGTGTGTGAAATGACATTTTGCTTTGAGCTTGAACAATCACTTGTTTAGCCGCATGTCGTGGCTCTTTAAACATTAAAATTGGTAAGGTATTTAAAAACACCAATGCCGCTAAAATCAGAAAGGTTTTTTGCCAATCTAGCCAATCCAATGCCCACAGCATTGCTCCACCACCCACAATAAAGCCTAGTCGTGAACCAACCACCTGAAAAGTATTGCCCCAATGTTGCTGTTTGGCTTGTAAAATATTGACCGCCAAACCATCGGTGGCAATATCTTGAGTTGCACCGACCAAATTCATGCTGAGCAAAGCTACAAAAAACACCCACAAATAGATAGGGTGATTTAAGGACTCAATCGGTAAAAAGGACAGCCCAATCAGCACCAAAACACTCAGCCACTGGCACGGCAAAATCCAGCTACGATAATGCCCAAAATATGAATGTCCAAAGCGATCCACCAAAGGTGCCCAAAACACTTTGATTGACCATGGCAGCATTAACAAACCGAAACCGCCAATATGTGCCAAAGACACACCTTGCGCACGTAAAATCACAGGCAAGGCATGGGTCATAAAACCAACAGGCAAGCCCTGCGCCCAATACAGAGAAAATAACAACAAATAAGTTTGGCGCAAATTGGGCATAGCATCTCAATTTAGATATGGGCAAAAGATCAAAAAAACGCAGTACTACACTAAAATTTTGAATAATGGATTGTTATTTTTCATCACTTTCACATTCAGATTTCGACTATTTTGCCAATGAATCAGTCAAAGCGAAAGTCTAATATCTTGAATAGATTTAGATTCATGCGTCATGATATTGGATCTTTCTTGTTGTTAATCACGCACGTCAGGATGACATCGCATTCATGAAACTCAGCAATCCTTTTGCACGCAGTGCACGGCAATTTCCACAGTTACCCGACCAAGTGCCACAACGTGGAACAGCCAGTAGTCGTGCTTTATTTAAAAATATCTTTTTGGCGCAAGGCTGGCAAATGGTGGGCGAATTTCCTAACTTGCCCAAAGCAGTTGCGATTATTTCTCCGCATACGTCAAATATTGATGCGTGGCATGGTTTTACTGCCCTACTCGGTTTAGGTCTTCAAATTACTATTTTTGGTAAGCACACTTTATTTGAAACCCCGCTCAAGCCATTTTTAAACTGGATTGGGGTGATTCCTGTGGTACGACATTCTCCACAAGGTCATACCCAAGATATTATTGAGATTGTACGAAAAAAAGAAAAAATCTGGATTGGTATGGCGCCCGAAGGTACCCGCAAACAAGCCGAAAATATTCGCAGTGGCTTTTATCATATTGCCTACGGTGCCAATATTCCAATTGTAATGTTCTCTTTTGATTATGCACATAAAACCATCCATATTTTGGGCGTGTTCGTTCCTACAGGTAATTATGCTCAAGATTTAGAGGCAATTTATGCGCACTATAACGGCAAATTTTCGGCTAAAAATCCACATTGGTTGGCGAAACCGTTACAAAAGCTTTTGAAAAAGGGCTAGTCAAAGTTTGTATTTTTTGTTCAGATGGGCGCAATATTCTTTGATCTAAATTTAGACTCGATATGCAACTGATTCGTTATTCTTTAGTGGGCGTACTTGCTCTAACTTTGGCTGGCTGCGACAAAACAACAAAAACACCGCCAAGCACCACCCCCATCCAAGCACGTGAGCCTGTGATTGCACTGGCTTTAGGTGGCGGCGGTGCCAAAGGCTTTGCACATATTGGCGTCATTAAAGTTTTAGAATCTCACGGGATTAAACCCAAAATTGTCACAGGCACCAGTGCAGGCAGCTTTGTCGGCAGTTTATATGCCAGCGGCAAAAGTCCTTATCAGCTCCAACATATTGCCCTAACCTTTAAAGAATCCGACATTCGTGATTTAACCTTAAACCGTCAGGGTTTTATTGCAGGTCAAAAGTTACAAGACTTCGTCAATCAACACGTGGCGAATAAACCGATTGAGAAATTTCCAATTCGTTTCGCTGCCGTTGCCACACGTTTAGATAATGGACGTAAAGCCGACTTTATTAAAGGTAATGCAGGTCAAGCTGTGCGCGCCTCTTGCAGTATTCCGAATGTTTTTGTGCCTGCCACCATTGGCGGAACGCAATATGTGGATGGCGGCTTGGTCAGCCCGATTCCCGTACAGACGGCTAAAGCCATGGGTGCCGATTTAGTCATTGCGGTGGATATTTCTGCACGTCCAACAGGCAATCAACCTGTCAGCATGTGGGGCTTACTCGATCAAACTTTAAATATTATGGGGCAGCAAAGTATCAATCAGGAATTGGCGCAGGCCAATATCGTGATTCAACCAAAAGTTGGACATATTGGCACACTGGATTTAAAAGCCAGTAACCAAACCATTTTAGAAGGTGAAAAAGCTGCGCAATTACAAATCAAAGCAATTCAGCAAGCCATCACTCACTTTAAAAAATCACCTGCCGCGCTGAAACCTGCACCGCGTCCGAAATTTTAAGATTCAGTGATTTTTTTTATATGGCGTATTCATAAACTTATTGATCTGTTAAAGTGATGAGAGCGCATCTTTTTAAGCCGATGCGTTTCTCTAAGCAACTAGAATCAACCAATCGTAAAAATACGCGAGTAGATGTATGGAATTCGTTCTTGAACCTTGGCACTGGTTTGTACTAGGCGTTTTATTAATGCTTTCAGAACTGCTCTTGCCTGCGTTTGCCGCTTTATGGTTTGGCATTGGGGCAATCATGGTCGGTATTTTATACTGGATGTTCCCCATGATGGGCACGACTACCCAATTGGTGATGTGGATTATCTTGTCGGTACTGTGTACCTTGGCGTGGTTTAAGTTTATCAAACCCTTATCTACCGATAAAACTAAAGCAGGTTTATCACGCGAAGCCACCATTGGACAAATTGGCATGGTCATTCAAACCAACTTGGAACATGATCAAATTAAAGTCCGATTCCCCATGCCTGTGTTGGGTTCAGACGAATGGAACTGCCGCACCACGAGCCCAGTACAAGTGGGAGATCGGATTCGCGTGATTGATATTTTGGGTAATGATTTGGTGGTGCAGCCGCATCACAGCGCACATGACAACGAAAAAGTGAGAAATTAAAATGTCTGGTGGATCTATTATTGTTTTAGCGATTTTAGCCTTTGTTGGAATTACCATTTTTAAAGGCGTGCGAATTGTTCCGCAAGGTTATAAGTGGATTGTGCAACGTCTGGGTAAATACCACACCACGCTTGCACCGGGACTTAACTTCGTCATTCCTTATGTCGATGAAGTGGCCTATAAAGTCACCACCAAAGATATTGTATTAGATATTCCATCTCAGGAAGTCATTACCCGTGACAACGCAGTTCTGCTCATGAATGCGGTAGCGTACATTAATCTCACGACTCCTGAAAAAGCAGTGTATGGTATTGAAAACTATACTTGGGCGATTCAAAACCTTGTTCAAACCTCATTGCGTTCTATTGTGGGTGAAATGGATTTGGATGATGCCTTGTCTTCGCGCGATCACATCAAAGCCAAACTCAAAGCAGCCATTTCTGATGATATTTCAGACTGGGGAATTACCCTTAAAACTGTAGAAATTCAGGATATTAAACCATCGCATACCATGCAGGCAGCTATGGAAGAACAAGCTGCAGCAGAACGTCAGCGTCGTGCTACCGTAACCAAAGCCGATGGTGAAAAACAAGCGGCTATTTTAGAAGCCGATGGTCGTTTGGAAGCTTCACGTCGTGATGCAGAAGCGCAAGTTGTATTGGCAGAATCTTCTCAACGTGCCATTGAAATGGTCAGCTCTGCGGTAGGTGATAAAGAAATTCCTGTGGCGTACTTATTGGGTGAGCAATATGTAAAAGCCATGCAAGATATGGCGAAATCCAACAATGCCAAAACTGTGGTCTTACCTGCAGATGTCCTGAATACCATTCGTGGTGTTATGGGTCGCAATAATCCATAAGCAAATCAGATAAACATCAAGATGATAGGCAGCTTTCAAGCTGCCTATTTTATGCCCATTCAGAAAAAAATCTGAAATATTTTTTAATGTATGGTTAAATTTCGCGTTTCTTGATGAAATCAGCACCGCAGATGAGATGTCTGCACTCACCAAATTGAGTGACTCACATCTAGCAGCGGTCTGTATTTTAGTCGACTGTCCAAAACCCAAATGGATACTGTATGAGCGCACTCAACCCCACCATTATTACTTTCCTGTTTTATATTGTCGCCATGATTGTCATTGGTTTATTGGCTTATCGCGCGACTCGAAATTTCTCGGACTACATTTTAGGTGGTCGTCGTCTTGGCAGTTTTGTCACTGCACTTTCTGCAGGCGCATCCGATATGAGTGGCTGGTTGCTGATGGGCCTACCCGGTGCCATTTATCTTTCAGGTTTGTCTGAAATGTGGATTGCCGTTGGTCTGATTATTGGCGCATGGCTAAACTGGCTTTTGGTGGCAGGTCGTTTACGAGTACACACCGAAGTACAGCACAATGCACTGACTTTGCCTGATTATTTTTCTAACCGTTTTAATGATCAAAGAAAAATTTTAAGGATTGTATCTGCCTGCGTAATTCTAATTTTCTTTGCGATTTATTGTGCTTCGGGCATGGTTGCAGGTGCGCGCTTATTTGAAAGTATGTTTGATCTGCCTTATAGCACTGCATTGTGGATTAGTGCTATTGCCACCATCAGCTATGTGTTTATTGGTGGTTTCTTGGCAGTCAGCTGGACGGACACCATTCAGGCTGGCTTGATGATTTTTGCGCTCTTGCTGACCCCTATCATTACCCTACTCAGCTTTTCTGACCTAAGCCAAGTCACACTTGCTTTAGAAGCGGCTCGTCCGCAGGCGCTGAATTTAGTCAGTGATTTAAGCTGGGTCGCGATCATTTCCCTCATGGCATGGGGCTTAGGCTATTTTGGACAGCCGCATATTTTAGTGCGTTTTATGGCGGTTGATTCAGTCAAGTCTATTCCGAATGCACGTCGTATTGGCATGACATGGATGACACTATGTTTAGGCGGTGCGGTGGCTGCGGGCTTTTTTGGTATCGCCTACTTCCAGCAACATCCTGAACTGGCAGGTGTGGTCAATGCCAACCCTGAAACAGTATTTATGGAACTGACCAAAATCCTGTTTAATCCGTGGGTGGCAGGTGTGGTACTGGCTGCAATTTTAGCTGCTGTGATGAGTACCCTAAGCTGTCAACTTTTGGTCTGTTCAAGTACTTTAACCGAAGATTTTTACAAATCGTTCCTGCGTAAAAATGCCTCACAAAATGAATTGGTGTGGGTCGGACGCGGCATGGTACTCATGATTGCGCTGCTTGCTATTTGGATGGCGGGTAATCCTGAATCCAAAGTTTTGGGATTGGTTTCTTATGCTTGGGCAGGCTTCGGTGCAGCATTTGGCCCACTGATTATTCTGTCTTTATTCTGGAAACGCATGACTTTAAACGGTGCATTGGCGGGGATGGTTGTCGGCGCACTTATGGTTATTCTCTGGAAAAACCTTTGGGCAGATACAGGTATTTATGAAATTATTCCAGGCTTTGTTTGTTCTTGGATTGCGATTGTCGTAGTGAGTTTATTGGGCAAAGCGCCAAGTCATGAAGTGACAGACCGTTTTGAACAGGCCGATCAGCTATATAAAGAATCGCACTAAGTTATAGATTGATCTGCATAGAGATAAAAAAGCGATAAAAAACCAGTGCCTTGAACTGCACTGGTTTTTATGTCTGAGAAAAGTTTTAGTACACTCAAATCAAGTCAATGAATCTGTAGTTTTCTCTTTCTCTGCTGCGACTTTTTTTCTTGCCTTACTAAACCGTTTGGCAGGCCAAACCATCATAAAACGTGCACCACCCAAGTTCGGACTCTGATCGACTTCAATTTTGCCACCAAACCAATAAGCAATGCGGCTTACAATAGACAAACCTAAACCATAACCACCTGAAGCACGGGTGCGGCTGTCATCTAAACGAGCAAAGGCTTCAAATACACGTTCTCGGTCTTGTTCGGGAATCCCCGGCCCATCATCTTCCACACAAACATAGGCCATGCCTTGTTCGTTAATACCGCCACTGATCAAGACTTTATGGTCACAGTAACGGACTGCATTGCCCACCAAGTTCTGTACCACACGGTGCAAGTAACGGCGTTCAGCTTCCACTTCCAAAGTCACAGGTGGGGCAAGCAATTGAATATCTTTTTGGGTTTTCAATGCTTCTGTTTCCGTAGCCACCTGCTCTAGCACTTCAACCAAAACGATCTTTTCAATTTCTAAAGATGGCATGCCCTGTTCAAGTTTGGCATAGGTCATGATCTCATCAATCAAGGTGTTTAAAGCCTCAATATCTTTATCAATCATTTCGACTTGCTGTAAGCGATATTCGTAATCATCTTCTTCTGCCAGCATTTCCATACCAAAACGAATACGTGCCACAGGCGTGCGCAGCTCATGCGATACAGCGCGCATCAGTTCACGCTGCGCTTCAATCAAACGCTGAATATGGTCAGACATGCTGTTATAGCTAGATGCCAAACTTGCCATTTCATCTGTGCCATCTACAGGCAAACGCATGTTTAAATCGCCCGATTTAGTACGGTTTAAGGCATAGTTCACTTGGCGAATCTTACGCTGCATAGGCAAGATCAGACCATAAACCCCCAAGCTCAACATAAACATACTGAGCAAGGTAATGCCTGCTGCCAACTGGAATGGCATCCAGTTAAATAACGGCACAGGCCCTAAAACCAAGACTTCTGAGGGTGAATTTGGCATCGGTGACACAATCGAGATGGTTGTACCACGCACGGTGGCATTGTCACGATATAAAATAATGCTGTGATCGAGTCTTAAACGCCCAATCTGTTCAGAATCGAGTGGCAGTTCCTGAATATTTTTAATATTGACTGGATAAGAAAAGTGCTGCTGAATTTTGGCTAGATATTCTTTTTCCTGACCTGGGTAATACACCAAATAATCTAAAACAAAAATCGGCAAAGCTTTCATTTGCCGTTCTGTAATTTTATCTGCCTTGAAATATAAATAATGATTTGGATCATCTTTCATACCCAAAATAATATAGGCAATCATATTTTCGGCATTATAGCGCACAGCCGCTTTACGTTCTTTAATCCGTCTAAGCTCTGCGCGCGACAAATCTACTTTGTCTGCCTGCACATAGTAGATGGGCAATTCCAGCAAATCGGATGCATCAGAAATCCAGTCTTTCTTTTGCTGTTCGTTTTGCTGTCGTGCAATCCCTTCACTAATAATATAAGCCATACCATCAGTTAAAGACTCACGATATTCTTGCGCACGCTGATAGTTGATGATTTGCACCAATAAGTACGCCAAAATGGCAACTACTGCAACTAAGATCACCAATCCTGCATATATGCGCAAGAATATACTGTGTTTAAGCACAAAACCCGTCCTATGTGACTTATTTTATATTTGAGTCAGTATTTGACTCAGAAAAAAGCGTATTACATGCCGTTGGTTTCTTTAACGAACAAATAACCTTTACTGCGCACAGTTTTAATACGTTTTGGATTTTCAGGATCATCGCCAATTTTTGGACGAATACGTGAAATACGCACGTCAATTGAACGGTCTTGACCATCATATTCAATACCACGCAGACGCTCAAAAATATCTTCACGAGATAAAATACGCCCTGCATTTGAAGCCAATAACCATAACAAGTCATATTCTGCGCTGGTGAAATCAACCAGTTCACCATTTAAAGTCACAGAACGACCACCGTTATCAATCACTAAATCATCAAATTCAATGCGCTGTGCGACTTCATCTTCAGTCACTTTGTCGGTACGGCGTAATAAAGCACGAATACGCGCCAACAATACGCGCGGCTGCACAGGTTTTGCAACATAGTCATCTGCACCCATTTCCAGACCTAGCACCTGATCCATATCTTCAGTACGCGCAGTCAGCATTAAAATCGGTTGATGATAATGTGGACGAACTTCACGACAAATGGTTAAACCATCGGCACCTGGTAACATCACATCAAGCACCACAAGGTCGGGCTGCTCGGCAATAATACGGCGAATCGCGCGGTTGCCATCTGGTTCTACCCCAACTTCCAAACCATTGCGAATTAAGTATTCCTGCGTAAGTCGTGCAAGGCGTTCATCATCTTCAACAATTAAAATTTTTGGTAACTTTTCTTCTTGACTCATAACCTGTCCCTTTATTGGATTCGACCTATCCTTTTAAAATCTGAGAGATAGGTCTTGATATAATTTGCAATATACACACGTTTACATTGTAAACAAGATACTGTTCACCAAACTGATACATCTGCGTATTATTTTGTTATATTTTTATTAAGCATTGAATTTATAGCACTTTTCTAGTTTTGGTGATTTTTAAACAGATTTAAGAAATATAAAGTTACAAAATGGGTATTTTTTGCACTAGATCAAGCCTTTGCCGCCTTTGGAAAAATTATCTCACAACTTTTAAAGTTATCCACAAGGTTATCTATAAGCAGTTTTTCCGAGCTTTGCTATGCTATGCCCTTGTCTGATAAGGCTTATAGCCCAAAGGACAAAATTCGGTATTTTTGAGATAAATTTGAATCCTAAAATAGTCAAAATTTAAAAGAAAAAGTCAATATTGATCTACCCTCAATTTTCCCGTATCTTGTGTTCAATTCAATTTTAAACCACTAAGTCTTGTGTTTATCCCTCAATCACTGCGGCCTAAGTTTTGCCCAGTTTAATGGTCCATAAACATAACAATAGATGACAATGGAGCTATGCTGACATGAGCGTAATCACCTCAACCCCTGGTCAATTACAAGTGATTAAACGCACTGGTGATGTTGCCGCTTTTGATGCTGAAAAAATTGCAGTTGCAATTGGCAAAGCGTTTTTGGCTGTAGAAGGTCAACAAAGCGCCGATTCAAGCCGCATTCATGATCGGATCGAACAACTGACTGAAATGGTGTTGAACACATTCAACCGCCGTTTACCGTCTGGCGGAACTATTCACATTGAAGAAATTCAAGACCAAGTTGAACTTGCGCTCATGCGTACAGGCGAGCAAAAAGTTGCTCGTGCTTATGTCATCTACCGTGAACAACGCTCAGAAGCGCGTAAGCAAGCAGGTGAAAACCATCACCCGACGTTACAAGTCACTGATGCAAACGGTCAGCTTAAACCACTAGATTTAGGTGAGTTAAAAGCAACCGTGAATAAAGCGGCAGAAGGTTTAGAAGGCATTGATGTAGATGCCATCATTGATGAAACCGTGAAAAACCTCTACAACGGTGTAAAAGAGTCTGACATCTCAACCACCATGATGATGGCGACTCGTACCCGTATTGAGCAAGAGCCGAACTATACCTATGTGACTGCGCGTTTATTGCGTAATGACTTGGTAGCAACAGGCTTAGAATTTTTAGGTTTGGCAACAGATACACCTGAAGGCGAAGCATTAGAAACTTTCCTGAAAAAAGGTGTAGAACTTGATTTGCTTTCTGCAGACTTACTTGAGTTTGACCTTGCCAAACTTGCTGCAGCGATTCAGCCTGAACGCTCAAACCAGTTTACCTATTTAGGTCTGCAAACTTTATTTGACCGTTATTTCATTCACTCAGATGGCGTACGCTTTGAACTTCCACAATTGTTCTTTATGCGTGTGTCAATGGGTCTGGCGCTTAATGAAGATGACCGTGAAGCACGTGCAATCGAGTTCTATAACTTATTGTCTAGCTTCGACTACATGGCTTCTACGCCTACCCTGTTTAACTCAGGTACGCTACGTCCACAGTTATCAAGCTGTTACTTAACTACAATTTCTGATGACCTTTACAACATTTATGGTGCAATGCGTGACAACGCAATGCTGTCTAAATGGGCAGGTGGTTTAGGCAATGACTGGACGCCAGTACGTGCCTTGAACTCATACATCAAAGGAACAAACGGTAAATCTCAAGGTGTTGTTCCGTTCCTTAAAGTTGCTAACGATACAGCTGTTGCGGTCAACCAAGGTGGTAAGCGTAAAGGTGCGGTATGTGCGTACTTAGAAACTTGGCACTTAGACATCGAAGAATTCCTAGAGCTGCGTAAAAACACAGGGGATGACCGTCGTCGTACCCATGACATGAACACAGCGAACTGGGTGCCTGACTTGTTCATGCAGCGTGTCTTTGAAGATGCAGAATGGACACTGTTCACGCCATCTGAAACACCAGACTTGCACGACTTGACGGGCGAAGCTTTTGCCGAGCGTTATGCGTACTACGAAAGCATTGCCAAAGAAACCAACATGCTGCATAAGAAACTTCGTGCGAAGGACTTATGGCGCAAAATGTTGTCAATGCTGTTTGAAACAGGTCACCCGTGGATCACATTCAAAGACGTATGTAACTTACGTTCACCGCAACAACACGTTGGTGTAGTGCACTCATCTAACTTGTGTACTGAAATTACCCTCAATACTAACCAAGATGAAATCGCGGTATGTAACTTGGGTTCTATCAACCTTGTACAACACGTTCAAGGTGGTGTGTTAGACCGTGAAAAATTAGCACGTACTATTAAAACTGCAGTGCGTATGCTCGACAACGTCATCGACATTAACTACTACGCTGTACCACAAGCACGTAATTCAAACTTGAAACATCGTCCTGTAGGTATGGGCATCATGGGCTTCCAAGATGCGCTTTATGAGATGAACTTGGCTTATGGTTCAGATGCTGCAGTTGAATTTGCCGATGAATCTATGGAAGTAATCAGCTACTACGCGATTCAAACGTCTAGCGACTTGGCGGTTGAGCGTGGTACTTACGAAACATTTAAAGGTTCATTGTGGGATCAAGGCATCTTGCCAATTGACTCTTTAGACATTGTGGCGAAATCACGTCCAGAACGTATGTTTGAAGTAGACCGTACACAGCGTTTGGATTGGGACAGCTTACGTGCCAAAGTTCAAAAAGATGGTATGCGTAACTCAAACGTGATGGCGATTGCTCCGACTGCAACCATTTCAAATATTTGTGGCGTTTCTCAGTCTATTGAGCCGACATTCCAAAACTTGTATGTGAAATCGAACTTGTCTGGTGAATTTACAGTAATCAACCCTTACCTCGTTCGTGCATTGAAAGAGCGTGATTTGTGGGATTCTGTGATGGTGAATGACCTGAAACACTTTGAAGGTTCAGTACAAAAAATTTCACGTATTCCTGAAGAATTGAAAGCGATTTTTGCGACTGCGTTTGAAGTTGAACCACGCTGGATTGTAGATGCAGCATCACGTCGTCAAAAATGGATTGATCAGGCGCAATCGTTGAACTTGTATATTGCAGGTGCAAACGGTAAGAAACTTGACCTGACTTATAAAATGGCATGGTTGCGTGGTCTGAAAACGACTTATTACCTACGTGCATTAGGTGCAACATCTGCAGAGAAATCAACCATTAACACAGGTGCATTGAACGCAGTAAAACCTGCAACTGTTACGGCAGCGCCTGTAGCAACTCCTGCACCAGAAGCGGCTGCAGCTGTTGATGAAGATTTTGCTCAAGCTGCACCAGTGCCAATGGCATGTTCAATTGACAATCCTGATTGTGAAGCTTGTCAGTAAGACTTGACCTCCCCTAGCCCCTCCTAAAAGGAGGGGGATCACAGCTCATTCATTTGAGATGTGAAAGTCCCTCTTTTTTAAAGAGGGATTTAGGGAGATTAAAAATATAAATTAAGGAACCCACCATGCCACACATGACCCACAACTATATGTTAGGACTCGCGGTCTTGCTGGTTTCCTTTGTAGTGTTGTTTTATTTACGCACCGATTGCTTACTTTTGGGTACAAGCGGCAAAACAACAGCGAAAGCAAAATAAGTCGTGAGCAAATTGGTCGGAATGTACATTTTTCAGACCAAGATGAGCAAAACTTAATTTTGCTTTCACAAATTAAGCGTATATTAAGACATCTCAGCGTGGCTGGATGTCCATAAAAGATATAAAGCAACGAAGAGAGAATTGATATGTCTATCCTAAGTTGGGACGATTTCGAAGATGATTCGCAAAAACCGGCTGCTCCTGAACACAAGTCTGCGCCCGTCGAGCCGCAAAAAACGCATGATACGCAGATGGTATCTCATGCAGAGCAACCACAGAAGACTGTGGCAGCTGCACAACCCGCTACAGCCCCTAGAAGTGGAGCAACAGATTCAACCGATCCGTTGGCAAGAGCATCTAACGCTCTAGATCAATTGGACGTTGCACCTGGTCTTGAAGAACTGGAAATGGGTGCATCGCGCGTACAGGTTGATGATAAAGCCATGATCAACTGTCGTGCAGACTTAAACCAGCTTGTACCGTTCAAATACGAATGGGCATGGCAAAAATATCTAGATGGTTGTGCAAACCACTGGATGCCACAAGAAGTCAACATGAACCACGACATCGCATTGTGGAAGTCTGAAAATGGTTTAACTGAAGATGAGCGCACCATTGTAATGCGTTCACTTGGTTTCTTCTCTACCGCAGACTCATTGGTTGCTAACAACTTGGTATTGGCAATTTATCGCCACATTACCAACCCAGAATGCCGCCAGTACATTTTGCGTCAAGCCTTTGAAGAAGCGATTCACACTCACGCTTACCAGTACTGTATCGAATCGTTAGGTATGGATGAAGGTGAAGTCTTCAATATGTACCGCGAAGTACCATCGGTTGCACGTAAAGCAGCATGGGGCTTGAAGTACACGCAATCTTTAAGTGATCCTACTTTCAAAACAGGTACACCAGAAAACGACCAAATTTTGCTACGCAACTTGATCGCCTTCTATTGTGTACTTGAAGGTATTTTCTTCTACTGCGGTTTTAGCCAAATTTTGTCAATGGGTCGTCGTAACAAAATGAATGGTGTTGCAGAGCAATTCCAATACATTTTACGTGATGAATCTATGCACTTGAACTTTGGTATCGACATGATTAACCAAATCAAGATTGAGAACCCACACTTGTGGACGGCAGAATTCCAGCAAGAAGTGATTCAAATGATTCTTGAAGGCACGATGCTTGAAATTGAATATGCGCGTGACACTATGCCACGTGGCGTATTGGGCATGAACGCAGGCATGATGGAAGAATATTTGAAATTCATCTGTAACCGTCGTTTAAGCCAGCTCGGTTTACCTGAACAGTTTGTTGGCGTAAACAACCCGTTCCAATGGATGTCTGAAATGATGGACTTGCGTAAAGAGAAGAACTTCTTTGAAACGCGTGTGACTGATTATCAGACGGGCGGTGCGTTGAGCTGGTAATATCGCGACACATAAAATATCGTTGTGAGACACATGAGTTGTCATTGAGAAAACCGCCATTCATGGCGGTTTTTT
Source organism: Acinetobacter sp. Lyrl_1 (assembly GCF_051948795.1). Classification (NCBI taxonomy): domain Bacteria; kingdom Pseudomonadati; phylum Pseudomonadota; class Gammaproteobacteria; order Moraxellales; family Moraxellaceae; genus Acinetobacter; species Acinetobacter sp. Lyrl_1. Next base: position 38,135 of record NZ_JAYJLK010000013.1, on the reverse strand, counting down.
TAAAGATACGATCGAGTATTTAATGGCTAGGTTGTGCAAATACCTAACAATTTGATTTTTTTAATTTATTTATTTTTAAAATTTCCATAAACCTTTAAAAATCGTTATCTTACAAAATATTTATACAACAATGCCGTTTTTTTACTTCTTTTGTTCATTATGAGAATAGGACAATAATCCAACAGCCCAAAAACGACAAAAAACAAAATAAATAAAGGCGCATCACGCGCCTTTATTCAGGCTGCTCACATTTATGCAGGAATACGCAACACCTGTCCTGGGAAAATGTCATCGGCATTTTTTAGTAATGGACGGTTAGCTTCAAAGATTTTGTTGTATTGGTTGGCATCCCCATAAAATTCTTTAGAAATTTTAGATAAGGTATCGCCTGATTTTACTGTATAGAACTTGCTTTCTGGTTCTGGGGTTGCAACTGTGAGTTGATCATCTACTTGTGCAACATGGTCAATATTACCCACTGCAAGAATAATTTTTTCACGGTCTGCCTGACTGTTGACCTGTCCACGCACTGTCGCTAAGTCAGTAGTTGCGTTATAACTCACCGATAAACCTGTCACAGGTAAGCCTAAACTTTTCACATGCCCCAAAAGTTTATTGGCAATTTCTTGTGCTGATGGTTCTGCAGGTGTGCTTGGTGCAGCTTGTGGCTCTGCAGGTGCTGTATTTTTCTTACCAATCCCTTTTACAAAATCAAAAAGACCCATGAGGTACTCCTATTTTTTTCTGCTGTTATAAAGCGTCGCTCACTTACATAAGCACGTTTCTGTTCTCATTCATTTATAACTAAAAAAATAAGCGACTTCGGTTGTGATTAGACACTAGCCTGGTAACAAAATGTAAGCTACATCACACATTTAACAAAATGCGCCTTTTTCATATTCGATTGTAAAAACGACAGCGCATAAAAAAGCCACCTTGCGGTGGCTTTCATTTCAGCAGAGCTGAAATCAACAATTAACCAAGTTTTTTAGTTACGTAGTCGATTGCTGATTGAACTGTTGTGATTTCGTTAGAATCTTCGTCTGGGATTGTGATGTCAAAATCGTTTTCGAAAGACATTACAAGCTCTACTAAGTCTAAAGAGTCAGCACCTAAGTCATCCATAAAAGATGCTTCGTTTTTGATTTCTTCAGCTTTAAGACCAAGTTGTTCTGCAACCGCTTGTTTAACGCGTTGTTCGATATCGCTCACAGGAATTCTCCTCATTGCTTGTGGCGTTTTTAATGCCGTTAGTTTAATTGAATCTATAAAATTTTGAAAGTTTATACTTGAGCTTAGCTCATGTATAAACCACCATTTACGTGTAACACTGTACCAGTGATGTAACCAGCTTTGTCAGAAGCCAAGAAACTCACTGCATTTGCGATATCTTGTGGATCACCTAAACGGTTTAATGCCACTTGCTCACTCATTTTTTTGCGAATTTCTTCACTTAGCTGATCTGTCATTTCAGTTGCAATAAAGCCCGGAGCAACCGAGTTTACTGTAATTTGACGACTGCCCATTTCTTTGGCAAGGCTACGGCTGAATGCTTCAATACCGGCTTTTGCCGCAGAATAGTTCGCTTGTCCTGGGTTCGCAAAATGTGCTACCACAGAACTAATATTAATAATGCGTCCAAAACGTGCTTTGGTCATGCCCTTCAAGACACGTTTAGATAAACGGTAAACTGCCTTTAAGTGAATGTTGAGAATGTCATCCCAATCATCTTCTGACATACGCAGTAACAAATTATCTTTGGTAATGCCCGCATTGTTAACTAAAACCAAAACTGAACCATAGCTTTGTTCAATTTCAGAAACCAATGCATCAATGGCTGCACCATCACGGACATCCAATACTTTACCTGCACCGTTTTCTGCAAAACTTGCCGATAATTTTTCTGCGCCCGCTTCAGAAGTGGCAGTACCTACCACAAAAAAACCGTCTTGAATGAGTTGCTGAGCGATGGCTGCACCAATCCCTCGGCTTGCACCTGTGACTAATGCAACTTTACGTTCTTGTGTCATGCAATTTTCCCTTCTGCCACTAAAATGGCATTTAGTGCATCTTCCATACGACTTTGTGTGTCGAGTGGGAATGCTTTTTCGATATTCGGTAAACGCTTCGCAAGATTCGCCAATACGTTGCCTGGGCCACATTCCACGATATATTCAATACCCTGATCTTGTAGGTATTGCATGGTTTGTGTCCACTGCACCGATTGGTACAATTGCGCAGTGAGTGCCTGACCTAATTGCGCAACATCTGCCGCGATTCCAGCGTTGACATTTTGTATTACAGGAATACGCGGTAGCTCAATGGCAGTTTGTTCCAAAGCTTGTGCAAACTGTTCGGCAGCAGGTTTCATCAATGAACAGTGTGAAGGTACAGATACAGGCAGGGCAATGGCTTTACCGCCATTTTCTTTGGCCAATGCCATTACTGCTTCGACTAAAGTTTTATCGCCTGCAATAACCACTTGCCCTTGTGCATTGTAGTTGGCTGCTTCTACCGAGCCACGACCTTGCACATTCACTTGTTCACATAGCTCAAGCACTTTGGCATCTTCAAGGCCTAAAATGGCAGCCATTGCGCCCTGACCTTGTGGCACAGCGTTTTGCATTAATTTGCCGCGCAAGTTTACCAGTTTAACGGCATCGCCCAAGCTCAAGCTGCCTGCAGCTACTAATGCGCTGTATTCGCCCAATGAGTGTCCTGCCAAATATTTTGGTGCAACACCACCCAACTCTAACCACACATGCCATAAAGCGATACTTGCAGTGAGTAATACAGGCTGAGTAAATTCTGTTTGGTCTAAACCTTCACCACTTTGTGCAATGTGCCATAAGTCAAAGCCAATCGCTTCAGAGGCTTCTGCAAATGTTTCGCGCACACCGCTAAACTGTTCTGCAAGCTCAGCCAACATACCGGCTTTTTGTGAGCCTTGACCAGGAAAGACAAATGCAGTTTTAGTGGCTTGAGCTGCTTGCTCGAGTCGTTTAGCAGACATAAAAAATCCTTTAATTAAGATGCGCAAATTGTAGTTTTTTGCAGCTACAACCCACACCTTCTCATGTAAGCTCAGTTATGGAGCGGAAATTTAACACTTAATTTTGTTTTTAGTAATTGCCAAATACAACAAAAATCGGGCACAAAAAAAGGGAGCTTACGCTCCCATTTTTTCTACTAAGCTTGACGCTTAATACATCACCAATTATTCAGCATCTGCTTTAGCGAATAATTGACGACCACGGTAGAAACCATCTTTAGTTACGTGGTGACGACGATGAGTTTCACCAGTAGCTTGGTCTACAGTTAATGCATTCTCGGTTAAAGCGTCATGTGAACGGCGCATGTCACGGCGAGAGCGACTTTTACGGTTTTGCTGAACGGCCATGATGGCTCCTTACAAAGATCGAAAAAATGGATCAGAACAAATTGAGTTGTCTTAACTAAAAATTATAACATAATTTTCAGTTAAGTTTACCTTTCAAACTTGCCAAAACATCAAACGGATTATCACGTTTTTCTTCGGCAATGTTCTGAATGGCAGGTTGATGCTTATGCTCGCAAGCGTCATGCTTAGGAGATAAAGGCAACAACAATAACAATTCATCTTCTATAAGTGACAGTAAATTAGCCGTCGCAGGCGAATCATAATCGCCTTTGGTGGTGGCTTCACTTTCACCTAATACAATGAAATCAGCATCCTCATCCAAGCGCTCTATCAGTGACTCATCATCCACAAGAGCTAGATGAAAATCTGAAACGAGGTCTATTTCTACAGAACCCAAGCAGCGTTGGCATTCCATTGGAACTCTCGTTTCAATATGACCATCTAGCCATACAATGCGATGATACGCATCCATTGATAGCTTACAGTCTATGTTAACCAATTGATCATCAATTGATCCAACAGCTTCACGGGCGATACGAGCAAAGCGAGACAATGGCAGGTTACCTGACCATGTAAAGCCCTGTTCAGCCCATTTAAACGGCTCAATCTGTGCCGGAAAGGTATTTGCTGACATAATTAAGGCGGCAATTCTACAAATTCATCAGTACTCTGTCAAAGATTAAGATACAATTTTGTACTTATTTAGACAGACCAATTTTGGGTAACACAGTCATGCATCTGTTGCAGCCGCAAACAGAAGTGAATTTTTCATCACTTGAGAGCACACTTCCAACCACCAATTCTGACACTTCGCACCCCCAAGTGCAACTCTCGGACTGGGCAAAACTCAATACAGAAACGGAACAGGTGGACTGGCTCATCTTACACTTTAATCACTGGTTTTCCCACCTAAATGTGAACTTGGTCAAAGGTGATTTTGAACCTGAGTACTTTCCTGCCACAGCAACACAGCCTGCAAGAATTCAATTTGCACATGGTTTCTTTAATAGTGCCTTACATGAAATTAGCCATTGGAGCATCGCAGGCGAACAACGACGTTTACTGCCAGACTTAGGCTATTGGTATGCTCCCGATGGTCGTACTCAGGAACAACAAGCCTTATTTGAACAGGTTGAAATTAAACCTCAAGCCATTGAATGGCTGTTTGCTCAAGCGTTTGGACGAAAATTCCGTGTATCTTTAGATAACCTGACCGGTGAAGGTGGAGATGGCCGCACATTTAAAGACAATGTCTTTGCCCAAGTGCAGCGTTATTTTAACGGAGAAGCCAAATTACCACGCGATGCAAAACGCTTTATTGAATGTATTTGTTACTGCACCCGAGGTGGCAAAACATTACAAATTGCAGAGTTTGAACGAAAAAATTTGGATTAAATGTAATAAAGCACAAGGCAATGATTGCAACTGACATCAATCCCCTTTCATAATGAGCCTAACGTCACATTTACGCTACTGAGGAATTCATATGTTGCATTTAAGAGTACATCCTGAAAATCCACAGCCGCGTCTAATCAGCCAAGCGGTTGAACGCATACGCGCAGGCGATGTGGTGGTCTATCCAACCGATGCTGCTTATGCGATTGGTTGCCAAATTGGTAATAAAAACGCGATGGAGCGCATTTCACAAATTCGTGGTTTAGGTGCAAAACACCAATACGCCATTATTTGTGCCGATTTATCGGATATTGCCACCTACGCCAAAGTGGACAATGCCATGTATCGTCTGCTGAAAAACAATACGCCTGCGGTCACCACATTTATTTTACCTGCGACCAGTGAAGTTCCGCGTCGCTTGATGCATCCCAATAAAAAAACCATTGGTTTGCGTATTCCAAGCAACCCCATTTGTCGCATGCTGCTTAAAGAATTAGGCGAACCTTTACTGACCAGCACCCTGATTTTACCGGGGCAAGAAGACCCTTTAGATGATCCATACGAGATTGATCTACAACTCAACAAACGTATTGATGTACTGATTGATGGTGGCTTAGGCACACTTAGCACCACCAGTATTATTGATTTATCGGGCGACAACCCGCAAATTGTGCGTCGTGGTGTGGGAGATGTGAGTGCTTTTGAATAAGCATTCACTACCTTCAAAGTGATTGACAGCACGGCAGTTTAAAAGCCTTGCTTGCATGAATTAAACCGATGACTTTATTTCAGGTATTGTTAAATTTGCAGCAGTTCTCGGATGAGATGCACATTTATGTGCAACATCCTTGGACATTAGAGTCCGATGCAATCGTATGTTCCAAAACTGCATTCACAGCAACAATGCCTGAACCTCCCGCTACTTATACTTATTTTTTAGATGCAGCATTATGCAAAGCACTTTTGGCACAATCAGAAAGCCGTAATCTTTGCCTGCAAGATAGCTGCATGGCAATGATTGAATACGCATTACAGAATAAACAGAAATAAATACTTAAAGATTGAATGAGTTAATTTTTACAACTTGCCTTAAATCTCCCTCAATCCCGATTTATTTTAGGCTTTTTTTGATATTTGGTCGTAGAACAGATTTATTTCAATCACGATATCCTTTAGACTAGCCGCTATTAATTCTGAGCTATTTCTCCATCTCCTTCTTATCTGAAGCGGAAATAGCATTTGCATGCTTTTGAAAATTCGCGTGGCCCAACACTGTAATGAATCAATCCCTCCACAATGCGATGGAACCTGCCCAACACATTCGTGTGTTAGATGAGTGGCAAGAGTCGATTCCTGAGGATTTGTATATTCCTCCTGCAGCATTTGAAATTCTGTTAGAGCATTTCGAAGGACCACTCGACTTTTTAATTTACCTGATTCAAAAAAATGGCTTCGATTTACTTCAGTTAGATATTGCCCCGATTGCATCGCAATATTTGTCGTATATGGATGCCATGAAATCGCTAAATATTGAACTGACTGCCGATTATATGGTGATGGCGGCATTACTGGCCGATTTAAAATCCCGCCTGTTGTTGCCTAAACCTGCAAGTATCAGCAGCATTGAAAAAGACCCAAAACAAGAGCTGATTGACCGTTTAGAAACCTATTTAAGAGTCAAGCAAGCAGCTGAACGCTTGGGGCAAATGCCTGTTTTAGAACGCGATACTTTTGCTACCAATGTTAGCTTAGGGCATACCGCAGTCAATAATGTCGGCTATGCAGCCGATCAATTACGTGATGCCTTGTTCTGCATTTTTAATCGTCCTGAACCTGTCACCCATCAAATTTTACAAGAACCTGTTTTACTTGAAGAACGGATTGCATTTATTGAAGCCAAACTCGCATCGGGTGAAGTACTGAGTTTTGATGCGTTGCTTAAACCAAGTCAGGGACGCATGGGCATGGTTGTGACCTTTATGGCGATTTTAGAACTGACTCGCCAGCAAAAAGTGTGCATTATCAGCAGTGGGATTGAAGCACCATTGAGCATTCAAGGGGCGCAGGCATGAATCCAGAACCCATAATTTCGAGCTTGTCTGAAGGCGAACAACAGCATGAAGTGCTGATGCAACTCGAAGCAATTATTTTTGCCAGTGACAGTGCTGTGTCTTTAGCGCGTCTGAAAGAAGCTTTTCAAGATAAATATAGCAAAGCGCAATTACGCCAGTTTTTACAACAATTGGCCATGTTACAACATGGTCGCTCGATTGAACTGATCGAAACCGCACAAGGTTTCCGTTTTCAGGTGCGGGCAAAGTATCGTACAATTATTACACAGGTGTGGCCTGAACGTCCGACCCGACTTTCGCCCTCACTGCTAGAAATACTGGCGGTGATTGCCTACCACCAACCTGTGACCCGAGCAGATATTGAACAAATTCGCGGAGTATCAAACAATAGTCAAATTTTACGCACATTGTTTGATTGGAACTGGATTAAAGAATCAGGTTTCCGAGAACTCCCAGGAAGACCTGCGTTGTTGGTTACAACGCCTCAATTTTTAAATGCGTTTGGCTTGAATTCCTTAAGTCAATTGCCTCCCCTACAGGATGCCAAGGAAGCTTTCATGGCACTCGATGCATCTGCGTCTGTGTCTTGAATAGGTAAACTGTTGATGATCATTTCTAAGGTTATGCTGTCATGAGTGAAAAGTTGCAAAAGGTACTCGCACGAGTAGGCTTGGGTTCTCGCCGTTATATGGAAGAAGTCATTGCCGCTGGTCGTGTGAGTGTCAACGGCCAAGTTGCCCAAGTGGGTGAACGTATCGAACCAGGTGATGAGCTTCGCATCGATGGTCGTAAAGTTCAGTTCCAAATTGAAGATGAAATTCGTCGTCGTGTTCTGATTTACTACAAACCAGAAGGCGAAATTTGCTCACGCAACGACCCAGAACAGCGCCCAACTGTATTTGATAACCTGCCTGCAATTGCCAATGATCGTTGGGTAATGGTTGGTCGTCTGGACATTAACTCGACAGGTTTATTGCTATTCACCAACGATGGTGAATTAGCCAACCGTTTAATGCACCCATCGAACGAAATTGAACGTGAATATGCAGTTCGTGTGATGGGTGAAGTGACACCACAACTGAAAAACAACATGCTGCGCGGCGTAGTGCTAGATGATGGCCCTGCCAAGTTTGAATCTTTCTCTGAAATTGGCGGTGATGGTATTAACCGCTGGTATCAAGTGGTGGTAAAAGAAGGTCGTAACCGCGAAGTTCGTCGTATTTTTGAATCACAAGGTCTGAAAGTCAGCCGTCTATTGCGTACCCGTTACGGCACGGTAATTTTACCGCGTGAATTACGTACAGGTCGCTGGATGGAATTGGATAAAAATGACATCGATAACCTTGCCAAAGCGGTTGAGTTAAAACCACGTCAAGGCACAGGTTTGTACGGCATGGCAAAACGTCGCAATGAGCGTATGCAGGAAAAACCGTTGGCAGCACGTCGTGGTGGTTTCTTGCGTCAGCAACGTCGTGACACCGAAGAAGCTGCACAAAACACAGGTTTTGCACCGCGTGAACGTCGTCAGGACGGTAACAGTTACGGCAACCGCGAACCACGCCAAGACGGTAACAGTTACGGCAACCGTGAACGTCGCCAAGACGGTAACAGCTATGGCAACCGCGAACGTCGCCAAGATGGCAACAGCTATGGCAACCGTGAACGTCGCCAAGATGGTAACAGCTATGGCAACCGTGAACGTCATCAAGATGGCAATAGCTACAGCAACCGTGAACCACGTCAGGATGGCAACAGCTACGGCAACCGTGAACGTCGTGACGAAAATGCACCACGCAAACCGTTTGGCAATAAAAGCTTTAAAAAATTCTAAAAGCTGAAATACGCCAAATTGATAAAAAGCCACACGTTCATGTGTGGCTTTTTTATTGGGCAAATTGGTTGGACAAAAAATAATAAAAATTAAATATTTGGCAATACAGGAATTTCAATCCACTGTGCTTTTGGAAAGCTTTTTGACAAATAATTTTTTAAATATTTGGCAGTATCCTGCGAAATTAAAGGGTCTTGTGATTCATCGTTCAAATTATATGCCAATGCATGTAAATTCAAACCACGTGTTTTTAAAGCTTCCAAACTGAGCAAAGTGTGGTTAATACTGCCCAAACGCCCAGAACTCACCAAAATAACAGGATATTGTTTTTGCTCAATATAGTCGATGGTGAGTAGGTCTGTGGTCAGCGGCACCATGAGTCCACCCGCACCTTCTAATAATACTGCATCATACTTTGCTGCCAGTTGCGCAGTCGCAGCCTCAATTTTAGCAAAGTCAATCTCACGACCATCAATTTGTGTAGCCAAATGCGGTGAAGCAGGATAGCTAAAAATTTCAGGCATGGTGAGTTTGTCATCATCTTCAGGCAACCATTCACTGCCCATAATTTTACGATGCTGCTCAATATCTTCTGAAACGTCTTGATTGCCTGTTTGAATCAGTTTTTGGGTAATGGTCTGAATACCCTGTTCATTCATGGTCTTGGCTAAATAACCCGTGGCATAGGTTTTGCCAATCCCTGTATCAATACCACTCACAAAATAGACTTGAGCTGTCATGGCATTCTCCGTGCAAGACAATAAATAGGATGATACGTGAGCGTATAACTTTTTTGCTGTGAGCTATGCTGCTGACTAAACTGTTCATAGCCCCGATAAAATTCGGTTAAAGTCGTTTTGTTCCAACGCTGCCCTTGTGCTGTACCCGTGACACCTGTGGCTTTTAAATGCTGCAAAATCTGTTTGGGATGTTCAAAACTTAATGATTCAAGCTGCTCTGAACAGTGTAATACTTCAAAGCCCTGCTGTTTAAGCTGTTGTTGTAACGCATCCATACTCAAATAATGTAAGCCTTGACCTGTTAATTGCTTAATTTCAGTCAAGTTTTGAGGGCCAAATGTCGAAAAGCACAAATACCCTTGCGGCTGTAACGCTTGATTCGCCTTGCGCAATAATGCTCCAAAATCTTCCACCCATTGCAAAGCCGAACTCGAACAAATTAAATCCAAAGACTGCGGAAAATCGAGCTGTTCTATATCGCCTATTAAGCCATGTATTTGCGTAGTAGTTGACTGCTGATGATGCAGATAGGTTTGTAACACTTCGGCATATAAATCATTTAAAATCAGGTGTTGAATTTGAAATTCACGCAGTAATAAGTCGGTCAGGTTTCCCGAACCACAACCGATTTCTAAGACTTTTTTAAAGCAAAGCTGAGATTGATCTGGCAACTTTTGCTGCACAACATGTTGTTGCATTTTTTCCATTAAGTGCTGACAAATGTGCTGCTGTACAACGGCGTGCGTTTTATAACTCTGATGTGCACGGGCAAAACGCTGTGCAACTTTTGCTTTATCTATACGCATATGCACACTCAAAGCAAATCCAGTAACGGCGTTAAATTTACCGTTTCAAATTGCGTATTTAAACAAATCCGTAGTCTGGAACTGCCTTGCGGCACAGTCGGTGGACGTACAGGCATCACATAAAAACCTGCAGTCTGTAACTGTTGGGCTTTGCTTACAGTTGCACTAGAGTCGCCAATCATCACAGGTACAATTTGCGAAGTGGATGGGCAAGCAAAACCTTTGGCCTGAATCCCCTGCTGCATATATTGGCTCAAGGCAGCCAAATGCTGACGCTGTGCCTGCATCTGCACAATCTGATTCAGCATAAACTGCGTCCATGCCATACAAATAGGTGGCTGCGCGGTACTAAAAATTAGCGGACGCATCCGATTAATCAAGTAATCACGGATAATCGGATCACAGATCAAATATCCCCCAACTGAAGCAACAGCTTTACCAAACGTCCCGACCAGAAAATCAATGGCATCAATCACGCCATATTGTTCGGCACAACCTAAACCTTGCTGCCCACGCACACCAATCGCATGTGCTTCATCGACATATAACATAACTTTGGCAAACTGCTGTTTCAGCGCGACCAATGCGGCTAAATCAGTTTCATCACCATCCATACTAAAAATGGATTCAGTCACCACAATAATGCGTTCATAATTGTCATCAGCATGATATTGCATCAGCAATTGCTGCAAATGTGCCAAATCATTATGCCGATAACGCAAATATTTGGCAGATGACAAACGAATCCCATCAATCATGCTGGCATGTACCAGTTTATCGGCCAAAATGAGCGTTTTCGCATCTGCCAATGCAGGTAAAATACCAATATTCATGTGATAGCCGCTATTAAACAGCAAGGCAGCTCGCCCATGAAATAATTGACTCAGCTCGGCTTCAAGCTGTTCATAGGCAGGGAAATTTCCTGTCAATAAACGGGATGAAGATGCACTCATCAAGCGTTCAGTATTTGGCGTTTCATCAAAAAACTGTTCACGCAAGCGCAAGTCAGAGGCCAACCCCAAATAATCATTGGAAGATAAGTTCAGCATGTGCTGTTGCTGAATTTCGATCATTTTGCCGTGTTGCTGATTGCTGCGAAATTGACGAAAATTACCTTGCTGACGAAGCTGATCGAGCTGTTCTGCGTAGTGGTCAAGTAAATTCATGCGTCTGCTTCCTGCATTTCACACACTACGGCCACCAATTGCTGCAACAACGTATCCAACTCTTGTGCTGTAATCACATACGGTGGCATCACATATACCAATTTACCAAATGGACGCACCCAAATACCGCGTTGCACAAATTCTTGTTGCAAGCTTTGCATATCGACAGCATGTTTAAGTTCTACCACACCAATTGCACCTAAAACCCGCACATCCTGCACCCATGCCAAATTAGCCAATGGCGTTAAATGCTGTTCAAGTTGCTGCTGAATGCGTTGAATATTGGCTTGCCAGTCTTGTTCTAATAATAATTGGGTACTTTTTACTGCAACCGCGCAAGCCAGTGGATTTGCCATAAAGGTCGGGCCATGCATAAACACACCTGCCTCACCCTGCGAAATCATTTCTGCAACATGCTTCGTGGTCAATGTGGCAGACAAAGTCATATAACCGCCTGTCAGCCCTTTGCCGATACACATAATATCGGGTTCGACCTGAGCATGTTCCCATGCAAACAACTTGCCTGTACGCCCAAAACCTGTGGCAATTTCATCAAAAATTAACAACACATCATATTGTTCACAGAGCAATTTGGCTTGACGCAAATATTCAGGATGATAAAAACGCATGCCGCCTGCACCTTGCACAATTGGTTCAATAATCATGGCGGCAATCTGCTGATGATGCTCTACCAAACTTTGCGCCAATTCTGCAATATCGGCAGGATTCCACTCTTGGTCAAAACCTGTTTGTGGTGCAGATACAAAATAACGACGCGCCAAACTTGAGCCAAAAACCTGATGCATCCCTGTAACAGGATCACAAACCGACATGGCATTCCATGTATCGCCATGATAGCCAGAACGGGTGGTAATAAAATTGGTTTTTTCAGTTTTGCCTTGTGCAGTCCAGTATTGCACAGCCATTTTCAGCGCCACTTCAACGGCGACGGAGCCTGAATCTGCATAAAAAATTTTATCTAAACTCGGTGGGGTAATTTCGAGCAACAAACGCCCTAACTCAATAGCAGGACGATGGGTCAATCCACCAAACATGATATGCGCCATACTGTCGAGTTGCTCAGTCACAGCACGGTTCAGCTCAGGATGGTTATAGCCATGAATCGCGCACCACCACGATGACATGCCGTCAATCAACTGGCGACCATCTTCAAGTTCAATGGTGCTGCCAAATGCCCGCTTAACCTTAAAGGTTGTTAAGGGCTGAGTCATAGAGGTGTAAGGATGCCAAAGATGTTCACGATCAAAAGCCAAATCCATCAGTTCTGTCATCCCACCATCATCCTTGATCTTGTAAAAAACTTGATGTGCTAAATCTTAAACCTGTCTACAGATAAAATAAATTGCGAGATTTGTCACTTATGGATCTGTTGGCAGGTTTTTCTGTAAATATTGGCAGATTTTGCTAGTCAACTCATCGGCATGGAACAATGGCAGCCCATGCGAGCCTTGCAAAACATCTACGCTTAAAAACTTTGCAGCTAAATTTTGCAGTTTAGCTGCAACTTTGCAATCAACTAAAACATCCTGCTCGGCAAAAAGATGATACTGCAGACCTGTATAATTTTTAAGCTTAGTCACCAAGTTTAAGTTTTCCAATAAATCCAAACCGTGTTGAAGCAAAGATTGCGGCTGTGGCTGAACCAAACTTTGTAATTGAAATAGGTCGGTTTTACTACTAGTGACACCCTGACACACCATAAAACCAAAACGCTTTAGGGTCAGAATTGGGTCTTGTGCAAAAGATTGTTTAAACTGGGCAAACGTGGCTTGTGGCATAGCGGTATCCCAATCGGCTTGTGCAACAAAACACGGATTGGATGCAATGGTAATTAAGGTTTTATATCCTGCATATTGGCTGGCAATCGCATCGACCAGTAGCGTTGCCAATTGCCCACCCAGTGACCAGCCCATAATTACATCAAACTGACGTGCAAATTCAACCTGTTGCTGCATGACTTGAGCATCAGTAGCGTTAAAAATATTGATGAGCTCAACCCGAAAACCTTGTGCAGTTAAGGCTTGCTGTAACGGATTTAAGAGTGCAGTACCACCGCCCCAGCCTGTAATCAATAAAATCTGTTGTTGCACGTGGCTTGCTCTCAAGTTAGAAAATCACCTCAGTATAATACTGAATCGGCTCAATCGACATCTGCAAAGCACCAAGATACATCCTTAAAAAAACCAATTGATATAAAAAAGCCAATCTATAAAAACCGATCTATAAAAAAACCCGACTTATCATAAATCGGGTTTTGGTCTATTTTGCTTTGATCAGATTACATTTGCGATTGAATGTAGTTTTGTAAACCAATCAATTCAATTAAACGTAATTGTTTTTCCAACCAGTACGTATGATCTTCTTCTGTGTCGGTCATTTGCTGACGCAACATATCACGGCTGACATAATCGCCTTTTTCTTCACACAATTTTACGCCTTGCGCCAATTTTTCACGTACTTCGTATTCCAGTTTTAAATCGGCTTTTAAGCAAGACACCACATCTTCACCCACGTCGATGTCATCGCGCTGCATATTTGGAGTGCCTTCAAGGAACAATACACGACGAATTAAAGCATCGGCATGCTGCGCTTCTTCCTGCATTTCATGGTCAATGCGCTCAAAAATTTTGCTTAAACCCCAATCTTCATACATACGCGAATGAATCAGGTATTGATCGCGAGCAGCCAGTTCGCCACCAATCAACATATTTAAATAGTCTACGACTTCTGGATTGCCACGCATTTGCTGTACTCCCTTTCTTAATACAGTCATTATGGACACATTCAGGCAAAATTGCAAAAGTTAATTATTGTAAACCCATGATTTTTATAAAATTAAAATGAGAAACATACGCATTTGCAATATAACTTAAAAATTCCCATATATAAAACAACTGCTTGGCAAAACTTAGCTTTAAAAATGACAATACAATGATTTTGCATCATTTTGTAAATATTGAAAGAAACCATACTTTGACGCTCAAGTATCGTAAAAAACGCCTAAAAAGCGGATTTTAAAACCCAGCTGCTTTATGATAGTCACGAGTTCCATCACTTTCTTAAAATAATGACAAATCTAAATACATCTGCACCCATTTTAGTCACAGGCGCAACAGGCTATATTGCCAGTTGGGTCATTAAAAACCTGCTTGAACAAGGACATACCGTACACGCGACGGTGCGTGATCTGAATAAAACCCACAGTTTTCAACATCTGACTGATATCGCGGCAAAAAGCACAGGCAACTTACAATTATTCCAAGCCAACTTACTTGAAGAAGGTGCTTTTGATGCCGCCATGCAAGGTTGTGAAATCGTGCTGCACATGGCCTCGCCTTTTGTGGTCACCAATTATAAAGATGCAGTTAAAGACATTATTGAACCTGCCGTCATAGGCACCGAAAATGTATTAAACAGCGTTAATCGTACTGCATCGGTAAAGCGTGTAGTGGTGACTTCAAGTATTGCTGCAACCTATGGCGATGCGATTGATATTTTAAATACGGCCAATAATCGCTTTGATGAAAGTCACTGGAATACCAGCAGCAGCCCTGAGCATCAGCCTTATCCTTATTCAAAAGTGGCAGCTGAACGCAAAGCTTGGGAAATGGCAAAGGCACAAAACCGCTGGGATTTGGTCTGTATCAACCCTGCTTTGGTGCTTGGCCCATCGTTGACCAAAAACACCCAATCGGGCAGCGTGGAAGTGTTATTGCAGTTTGCCAACGGTATGACCTTGGCAGGTGTCCCTGCTATGTGGAATGGCATTGTCGATGTGCGTGATGTTGCCGATGCTCACATTCAGGCCGCATTCAACCCTGCTGCTGAAGGTCGCTATATTATTAGCGGTGGCACACTCAGCTTATTGGAAATGGGCAAAATTTTAGCGCAGCACTTTGGACGTAAATACCCTTTCCCACGCAATCAGTTACCTAAATTTGCCTTTAAAGCCTTTGGCCCTCTACTTGGTTTTTCCCGTAAATTTGTGGAACTGAATATGGGCTACCCAATTTATTTTAATGCGGAAAAAAGTCAGCGTGAATTGGGTATGCACTACCGCAATATTGAAACCAGTCTAGTCGAACATTTTCAGCAACTCATTGATGATGGCATTGTGAAGAAACGTTAAACCTTCGACTTCTCTCAGTAAAAACCAAGGCACTTCATCGTTGAAGTGCCTTTGTACCTATTAGTGGATAAAATGTAGGATGATGCTTATTCAAGCACACCATATTCCTGCATCAGCTGAATAAACTCAGCTTCATTCATGACCTGCACACCCAACTTCTCGGCTTTTTCCAGCTTTGAGCCAGCTTTCTCACCTGCCACGACACATTTGGTTTTACCTGAAACACTGCCACTGACTCGCGCACCCAAGGCCTGCAACAACTGAGTCGCTTCATCGCGTCCCATTTGGCTCAACGTCCCTGTAATCACCCAACTTTCACCATTCAAAGGCTGACGTGTCGGTGCAATCGGAGCATCCCAATGAATGCCTGCCGCTAATAAACGATCCAACACTTCTAAATTATGCGGCGCTTGGAAAAAGTCCAAAATCCATTCTGCCGTAATATCTCCCACATCTGGAGTTTTCTTTAATGCTTCTAAATCAGCTTCACGCAAAGCCTCTAAAGTCTGAAAAGTATTGGCAAGCATCCGCGCGGTAGTTTCGCCCACACCACGAATTCCCAAGGCATAAATAAATGCAGCCAACGTGGTTTTTTTGCTGTTTTCAATCGAGTCAATTAAGTTTTGAACCGACTTCTCACCCATTTTTTCAATGCCGAGCAAAGTGTCGCGGTGTTCGTGTAAATGATAAATATCAGCCACATTTTGTAGCAAGTTCAGATGCAGTAATGACTCCACCCAACGATCACCCAAACCTTCAATATCCATGGCTTTACGTGACACAAAATGACGAATCGCTTCAATACGCTGTGCCGCACAATACAAACCGCCTGAACAACGCGCCAAAGCCTCACCTTCAGGCATCACCACAGGCGAATCACACACAGGGCATTGTTCAGGTAAATGCACTTCTTGCGCATCGGCAAGGCGAAATTCAGGCCAGACTTTTTCAACTTTGGGAATCACATCACCACTACGGTAAACACTGACCGTATCGCCTAAACGCACATCCAAACGGTGAATTTCACCAATATTATGCAAAGTAACATTGGATACCGTCACACCACCTACCGCAACGGGGTTTAAACGTGCCACAGGCGTCAACGTACCTGTGCGCCCCACTTGCCAATCAATATTTTCAATGGTGGTTAAAGCGGCAACTGCAGGGAATTTATAGGCAGTCGCCCAGCGCGGCTCACGACTTAAAAAGCCCAATTGCTGTTGCTGTTTCAAGTCATTGACCTTGACCACCATGCCATCAATTTCAACGCTTAAATTCGGACGCTCAAGGTTAATTTGCTCATAGGCCGCCTGAACATCTTGAATGCTCTTGCAGACAAAATGACGTTCGCCAATTTCAAAACCAAACTGCCCCAACCATGCCAAACTGTCGGACATGGTGCTTTGTCCATGAGGCGGCACACATTGCGCAATGCCATAAGCATAGAATGCTAAAGGACGTGAAGCCGCAATATTCGGGTCTAACTGACGCAAACTGCCTGCTGCTGCATTGCGTGGATTGGCAAAGGTTTTTTCACCTTTGGCTGTATTGGCCGCATTGAGTTTTTCAAAACCAAGTTTTGGCATCAACACTTCACCACGCACTTCCAAAAATTCAGGAATAGCCGTTTCTGTCGCACTCAAAACTTTCGGTAAATTGCGGATAGTTTTGACGTTGTGGGTAATGTCTTCCCCTGTTTCCCCATCACCACGGGTCACACCACGCACTAAAACACCATGTTCATACCAAAGTGAAATCGCCAAACCATCAAATTTGAGTTCGACATCGTATTCAATATTTTGGTTGGGCAAACGCTCTTCGACACGTCTTGCAAAGGCAAATAATTCTTCCTGATTAAACACATTGCCTAAAGACAACATTGGCACAGCATGTGTAACCGTGGTGAACTTTGCCAAAGGTGTGCCACCGACTTTATTGGTCGGTGTATCGGGTTGAACTAAATCTGGATACTGTTGTTCCAACGCTTTTAGTTGATGGAAAAGCTGATCATATTCACTGTCTGCAATTGTCGGTTGATCCATCACATAATAGGCATGATTGTGCTTGGCAAGCAGTTGAATCAATTGACGCATTTGCGCCACGACGGTTAAATCTACAGACATATTTTCCACCATAAAAAAGGGCGGTCTTGTTCCGCCCTTCAATTTTTTCTATGTAGCGCATGCTACAGCTTGTATTGCTGCGCACATTATAAAAATGCGGCTGCAAAGTTGCAATTTATCCTACTGCACTCAGTTCAATTGCCAAACACTTGACGTAGCTTATACCCAGTACGAGATCGCAATTCTAGGCATGACTTGCCTGACCAGCACGATAATCTATCGCCTGATGACGCCAGTGTTCACGTAATTGTGGAGTAAACTCTAAATGGTTTTGGTCATAGACCGTTCCATCAATTTCACGTGCAATCAGTCCTGAAATGCTGACCATGGTATCAAAGGCATTTTGCACATCGCTGTGCGGCAAAGCGAGGAAGAACGCTAAACCTTTAACTTGTTCGCTCGATAAAGTTTCTAAATCAAAACCATCTGCGCCTTCATCATTAATTTGTAAAACTGAAAATAATAATTTAGTGCCATCTTCGTTATAGCGATGGAAACATGACATTTCACCGAAACGTAAACCATATTTCATCAAGACTTTTAAGGCTTTATCGCCCGAAAGTATGCGACGTTCAGGGAAGACATTCAGCGCGATAAAAGATTCAGCGGTTGCCAAGGCACTTTCTTCATCCATGATTTTTTGTTCATACAAATGCGAATCTAAAATGCTGCTTTCTTCATTAAATTCTGAAATTTCGGCAGTTTCAATGTGTTGATTCAGGCTGTATTCAGTCGAAGCTTTGTTTTGCTCGACAGTCTGCGCATTCGGTTCAGTTTCTACAATCACTTGCTGAATTTCATCCGATAATGAATATTCTGAAGTTGTCGCTGTCGGGCTTGGCGTGTCTTGTGCAACTTCAGACTTCGATATCGTTGTGGATGGATCAAGCTCAGAATTTTCTGTATTTGCCTGCAAACTCGGTTCAACTTTGTCAGTTTCTGTGCTTGAAGAAGCCACGACATCATCCGTTAAAGCCTGTGGTTCAGACTTGGCAGGCGCATCTTGCGTAACTTCATCTACCGTTAAAGTCGGCTCCACACGCGGTGGCGTAGCGTCGCTTTGCAATTGGTCACGTACATGGCGTGGAATAATCGGTTTTTGGCTTTCTGCATTAAATTGCAGTTCCGAATCTAAGGATGGCGCTGAATCTACAGGTTTTTTTAGAATCATTTTCAAACCAAACGCCATGATCACAATAGCGATGACAATTCCAACGATTGTGGTGATTTCCATATTATGCCTCCGCGACTAGGCCGTATTCTGCGGCTTCTTCTAAATTTACGGTTACTAATTTTGAGGTTCCCGGTTCAGGCATGGTAACACCTAAGAGGTCGGTTGCCATCGTCATAGCAAGTTTATTATGTGTAATGTAAATGAATTGCACTTGTTCAGAAAGTTCTTTTACTAAATTACAAAAGCGCCCCACGTTAGCATCATCTAACGGTGCATCAACTTCATCGAGTACGCAAAATGGCGCTGGGTTTAAACGGAAGATTGCAAAAACCAAAGCCAAAGCTGTCAGTGCTTTTTCACCCCCTGAAAGTAAGGCCAAAGAACTGTTGCGCTTACCCGGTGGACGCGCCATCAATTTCACCCCAGATTGCCAGTCATCTTCCAAGCTCAGACTCGCTTCACCGCCATTAAAGACTTTAGGAAACAGCTCCTGCAATTCGGTATTCACCTGATCAAAAGTGTTCATAAACAGTTTACGAGTTTCCTGATCAATACTTTTCATTGCCGCCTGCAACTGAGAAACAGTATTTTCCAAGTCT
Source organism: Acinetobacter sp. Lyrl_1 (assembly GCF_051948795.1). Classification (NCBI taxonomy): domain Bacteria; kingdom Pseudomonadati; phylum Pseudomonadota; class Gammaproteobacteria; order Moraxellales; family Moraxellaceae; genus Acinetobacter; species Acinetobacter sp. Lyrl_1. Next base: position 18,679 of record NZ_JAYJLK010000013.1, on the reverse strand, counting down.
TCAATTTGATGGCTTAATTCTGCAAAACGGGCAGATACTTCTTCATATTCTTCCGAAGCCGCCAAATTGACCGCACCCAATTTATCAAACTGTTGCTGTGCTTTCGCCAGTTTTTGTTGATGCGCAGCGACATCAATCTGTAAACCTGTGATGATCTCGCTGTTTAAATCTTTTAACTGTTCAGAATAATGCTGATAGTCCGACTTTGCCGATTGCCATGCCAAGCGCTTTTCTTCGAGTTTGGCACGTAATTGTTCATCTTGCTGCTGTTGCTGCTGCCGCTGTTCGGTCAGTTGCTGCTGCTTGGACTGCACACTGTTCAATTCCACTTGCCATTCCTGCCAAGTTTTTTGCAGCTTTTCAGTCTGCTGCTGCTGCTCTGAAAACTGAGTTTCCAAGTCAGGCAATTCCAACTGAACAGGATCGACAAACTTTTTGGCTTGTTCCATTTGCGCCACAATTTGTTGATATTGTGCTTTTAAGAAAGTGGCATCTTTTTCTAACAGTTCAATTTGCTGCTGAGTTTGTACCGCTTGACGACGTAACAGATCCACTTCTTGTTGCTGCTGCTGAAACTGTTGCTGTGAACTATCCAGCTGCTCATTCAGCTGCTCGACCTGAAATTGCAAGATTTTATACTGCGGTAAGGCTTGCTCAAGTTTAAAAGCCAAAGCATGCAAATCAATTTCCAGATCATCTTTTTGCATGGCATCTTCTTCAAGCTGCTCATCTAATTGTGCCAATTGATGCTGTAATTGCTGTTGCTGTACTGCAAAAGCCTGTGCCGCACTTTCGGCTTTCGCCATTTGCACATCTAGCGTTTGCAAGGCTTGCTGTTGCTGTTTGAGCTGTTGCTGTTGTTGCTGCAATTGCTGCTGCAACTGTTTTACCTGTTGCTGCAATTCAGGCAGTTGCTGTTCTGCTTGCTCATATTGTGGCAGTTGCAACGCCAACGCCTGTTCAATTTCATCCAAGCGAATCCGATGGCTTAATGCCCCTTGCCCTGCCTGTGCCGCTTCATCATAAAACAGCCCGATTACCCAGTCTGCTCCCACATGATAACCATCTAAACTAAGGATAGACTGCCCTGCTTGTAATTGCACTTGCAATGCCAAAGCCTGCGATAAACTTTCTGTAATTGCGACACTTTGCCACAAGCTACTTTGCGGTGAAGCAATCCAGTCACTGAGCGACTCACACCCCGAAAGCTGTATTTTTGATGTTTTTGAATCTACAGCCAAATGAATTTTTAGCTGACGTGCGCGGCTGTCCTGAAATTCAATATCTGCTTCTACCACCTGCGCAGATAACCATTTAGCCAAGAACTTTTCAATTAAATTGGCATGTGGTTTCGCCACATCTGCAAGTTGTAATACTTGCATCAACTGCACCACATCGGTTTGGGCTTTTGGACTTTGCTTAATGAGCAATTGATTGAGGTTTTTCTGTTCTGACTGCAAAATCTGAATCTCAGATTTTAAGGTCGCACACTGTGCTTTGTGCTCATTATAGTTGGTCTGCAACGTGGCGAGTTGCTGAGTGCTGTCTTGAATATTCTGTTCTAGTGTTAGCATTTCAGCCTGCAAGCGGGTCTTTTCGTCTTGCAGTTGTTGCATTCCCTCTTGCTGATCTTGCGGCTGAATTTGTGCAAACTGCTGTGTCAGGGTTTGTTTTTGCTGTTCAATACGGCTGATATTTTTGGCTAACTGCTCACTTTGCGCCTGCATGTGCACATGCTTTTGTTGTTGCTGTTCTACTTGCGCTTTGACTTGGGCATATTGTGCAGCTTGGGTTTGTTGCTGTGCTTTTAAATCCTGAAATTGCTGGCTCTGCTGCTGCGCCAAATGATCTTGCTGCTGTAGATTTGCCTGTTGGTTTTCTTGCTGATCGACCAAACTCTCTAGCTGCAATTCAATCAACTGCAAACGCTCTTTGGTTTGTGCTTTTTGCTGTTCAAGCTGCGATAAAGTCGCGGTATTTTGCTGAAACAAACTTTGTTTTTGTTCCAAAGTCATTTTCAGTTCAGCCAGTTTCTTTTCTGCCTGTTGCCATTCTTGCTGTAGCGGTGTCGATTGCTGAATCAAACGCTGAAACAACTCACTGGTCGCAGTTAAGTCATGTTCCAAAGTAGTCAGCTCAGAGCGCACCAATTTAAAACTTTCCCCTAACTCATTCATACTCAGGGTATATTCTTGCTGTAAACGTGCACTTTGTTCACACTGAAAAGACAACACTTCGACTTTAATGGTGCGAATTTCGCTCTCAAGCGCTTTGTATTGAATTGCTGTTTCTGACTGACGTTTTAAGGTTTTTAATTGCGATTTTAGTTCTGAAGCAATATCTTCCAAACGCGCCAAGTTCTGCGTGGTGTGATCCAAATGCAGCATGGTTTCACGACGACGCGCCTGATAACGTGACACGCCTGCCGCTTCTTCAATAAACACCCGCATTTCTTCAGGTTTAGCATCAACCAAACGATTAATCATGCCCTGTTCAATAATTGCATAAGAACGCGGGCCTAAACCTGTACCCAGAAAAATATCGGTGATGTCACGACGACGACACTTGGTTCCATTTAAAAAATATTCAGACTTACCATCACGGTTGACCTGCCGACGTACCGACAGTTCATTATAGGCGTTATAAGCACCGCCCAATTTGCCATAGGTATTGTCAAAACGCAGTTCAACACTGGCTACACCTACAGGTTTGCGTTTGGCAGTTCCTGTGAAAATTACATCCTGCATACTGCCGCCACGCAACTGGCGCGCACTAGATTCGCCCATCACCCAACGAATGGCGTCAATCACATTGGATTTACCACAACCATTCGGCCCCACCACAGCGGTACGGTTGGCTTTAAAATGTAAGGTCGTACTGTCGGCAAAAGATTTGAAGCCAGAAAGTTTTAAACTGCTTAAACGCATAATGTCCCAATTAACGGCGTGAACGTCTTGCCCATGCAAGCTCGATCTGTTTCATACGGGTCAGAGATTCCAACACCAAGTTGCGCAAGTGTCGGCAAAAATCTTCCATAAATAAAGTGGCTTGTTGTGATTTTCTGCTTAAAATTGCATCACTCACCAGTTTAAATAATTCAAAAGATTCTTGTAACTCCCGACGCGAAGTATTTAAGGTCAAAAAGTAACTGCGTCTTAACGATGGCAATAACTCTTGATAGAACTTCATTAAATATAAATTTCCCACCATATCAGGCTGCCGTGCCAGATATTGAAAAATTAAATCATAAAACTTTTCAGTATTGCCCAAGCGACATTGCTCTGCCAGTTGCAGCAAAAGTTGTTGTAAGGCTTCGGCTTCATGCATTCGCCACGTGTCCGCAATACGCTGCACAATATAACCCAATAACAAACTGCTGCTGTCAAACAAAGCTCGGACTTGCTGTGCCGACATTTCCGACACAATTGCACCACGACGTGGAAAAATTTCAATCAGATGAGTACGTTGCAATAACAACAGCGCTTCACGTACCGAACCACGACTCACGTCCAGTTCTTTGGCGATGCGCAATTCCTGAATACGCTCACCTTCAACCAAATCACCGCTAATAATCTGTTCTGCGATGTGTCGGGCAATTTGTTCCGATAAACTTTCTGATTCTTGTTGTTGCATACTGTTCCTATCTTGTTTTTATAAGATGCAGTGATGAAAATTCGGAGCTACTCTCATTTAAGACATCTCAGGATCATCCTTCGACTGCAAGCATAGCTCCGATACAAGCATCTTTCTTTTTACTGCGAAACAGATCACAACGCCATGACATTGTCCGACAATTTCATGGCGCTAGAGCCAATTTTACATGGCTTAAAACAAAGAAAATAGCGACTCAACTTAGAAAAATACTCGCATACCCTGATATACAAAATAACAGCCAACGGTGGTCAGCAAGCAGGCAAAACATTTTTTCAACATCGCTGGCGATAACAAATGTGCCACTTTCGCACCAACTTTGGCAGTAATAAAGCTCATCACACTAATGCCTATAAATGCATAAATGTGGATATAACCAATGGTATTGGGTACTGCAACTTCGGCTTGCTTACCAAACCACATAAAGCCTAATGCGCCCGCCACCGCAATTGGCAAACCACAAGCGGCTGAGGTTGCTACCGCTTTTTGCATGACCACGCCGTAACGGTTTAAGTACGGCACTGTTAAACTGCCACCGCCAATCCCAAAAATTGCAGAGGCAATGCCAATCCCACCGCCCGCCATGACTTGCTTTGCAGTTGAAGGCAAATGATGTGAAGGATCAACCGCAATATTTGCGCCTCTAAACATCTTAAAAGCCACCCACAGTGCAAAACCGCCAATTAATAATTGTAAGCCTTGCCCCGAAAGGAAATCGGCAATACCTGCACCAACAAATGCACCCACAATTAAACCAGGCGCAAGATTACGAAATACAGGCCACATCACCGCACCTTTTTTATGGTGTGCCGTAACTGAGCTGATCGAAGTTACAATAATGGTTGCCAATGATGTCCCCACCGCCATGTGCATTAACACCGATGGGTCATAATTGAGTTGAGTGAACACAATATATAAAATTGGCACAATAATTAAGCCGCCGCCCACGCCAAACAGCCCTGCTGCAAATCCAGCAATTGCACCAATCAATAAATATATGATTAACTCCATAAATATATTCCACTATTTGTAAATTCGTATGGATGTAGAAACCCGACAACTGCAACAACAACTCACAGAAGCAGGACAGCTTCCAGAAGTACTCATCCTGAAGCCGATTACCACTTCCACCAATGATGATGTACGGGAAATTGCACAAAAAGGTGTGCAGAGTGTCTTGGTATGCAGTACCAGACAAACGCATGGTCGAGGACAACGTCAACGGCAATGGGTATCACCCGAAGGGAACATCTATTTAAGCACATTGCTAAATTTACGAACACCTGTAAATGGGCGTTTGGCTTTAGAAATTGCGTTAAATATCTTGCAAATGCCGAGTCTACAGGCGCTGAATCTACAAGTAAAATGGCCAAATGACTTATACAGCCCGCAAGGCAAATGGGGCGGCATCTTAATTGAGCCAATTTCTGCACAGCAAGTCATTGTTGGGGTTGGGCTTAATCTTGCACCTGTCAGCTCAGCAGTTATTGATCAAAAAACCACATCTTTAACCGAACTGGGTTTGGTATCTATTGATCGTGTGCGCCTGATCGCAGAGCTTTATCTTGCCATTCAACAAGCCTGCGACTGGTTTAATCACGATTGCTATAATTTGGCATCTCGCTTCAATCATCATGCCGCATTTATGCAACAACAAGTTGAATTTGAACATTTTAAAGGTACTTGTCAGGGTACTTTTTTAGGCATTCAGGATGATGGCGCAGTGCAAATTGAAACGGCACAAGGGCTTGAAGTTTTTTATCAGGGACGTTTACGCCCTATCGATCATGCCGAGTCATCTTCATGAAAAATTTATGGCTAGATATTGGTAACACCCGCCTGAAATATTGGGTCACAGAACAAGACCGCATCATCGAACATGAAGCAGAATTGCATTTGCAATCTCCTGCCGATTTGTTGCTGGGTTTGATTCAACACTTTAAAAGTCTGAATGTGCATAAAGTAGGCGTGTCATCGGTACAAGATCAGAAGAATAATCAACGCATTCACTTGATTTTAAAAACCCTGAATGTGCCTGTGATTTATGCCAAAGTGCATGCAGATTATGCAGGTTTGCATTGTGAATATGATATTCAACAACTGGGGATAGATCGCTGGCTGCAAGTGCTTGCCGTGGCAAATGACCCACAAGAAAATTATTGTGTCATTAGTTGTGGTACGGCGCTGACTATTGATTTGGCGGATGGACTGACGCATTTAGGCGGCTATATTTTACCGAACTTATATTTGCAACGTGATGCACTGATTCAAAACACCAAAGGCATTAAAATTCCCGATGCTGCATTTGATGAACTCACCCCAGGACGCAGCACCATTGATGCTGTTCATCATGGTATTTTACTCGGCTTGCTCAGCACCATTGAGCATGTAATTCGACAGTCACCACGTAAACTGATTTTAACGGGTGGCGATGCACCGCTGTTTGCCAAATTCTTGCAGCAATATCAACCGCAAGTCGAGCAAGATTTATTGCTCAAAGGTTTGCAGCGTTATATTCAATATGCAACCCATGAAGTGCACTAAAAACCAAACATTGCTCCATCTACGCTGATAAATCTTTCGGTGTAGCTGTCATCTACGAATAAAGAACAACAAAAAAGCAGGCGCATTTTTATGCGCCTGCTTTTTTAACACTTTGATTCTAAGATGTTTTTAACAATTATTTCTTGGTTGGGTCGTTGCCACCAAACAATGGTCCCATACCGCCGCCACTGAATTGCTTTTGTAAACCGCCCAGTGAACGCATCATTTTTGCCATGCCCGATGGATTGGCAAATTTTTTCATCATTTTTGCCATTTGTGCATGTTGCTTGATCAACTTATTCACTTCTGACACATCCATACCACAACCCGCAGCAATACGTTTTTTACGGCTTGGATTCATCAGGTCTGGGTTACGACGCTCTTTGATGGTCATCGACTGGATAATCGCTTCCATCTTTTTCACTTGCTTTTCAGGATTGGCTTGCGCAATTGCATCTTGAATACCTGAGTTGCTCATGCCAGGCAACTTGTCTAAGAAGCCCATCATGCCGCCCATTTTATTCATTTGTTCAAACTGCATCAGCATATCTTCAAAGTTGAAGCTGCCGCCTTTTTGCAGTTTTTTCGCCATTTTTTCGGCTTTTTCTTTGTCGATTTTACGTTCAACTTCTTCGACCAAAGACAGCACGTCACCCATGCCCAAAATACGTTGTGCAACACGTTCTGGGTGGAATGGCTCTAGGGCATCGAGTTTTTCACCCATCCCCAAGAATTTAATTGGTTTACCCGTAATCGCACGAACTGAAAGTGCTGCACCACCGCGCGCATCACCATCAGTTTTAGTAAGGATTACACCTGTTAATGGCAAGGCATCATTAAAGGCTTTGGCTGTATTTGCCGCATCCTGACCCGTCATGGCATCGACCACGAACAAGGTTTCAGTCGGTTTAATCGCTGAATGTAATGCCTTGATTTCATCCATCATGTCATCATCGACGTGCAAACGACCTGCAGTATCGACAATTAACACATCAGCAAACTGAATTTTTGCCTGTTCGATGGCACGGTTGGCAATATCGACAGGGTTTTCATTGGCATTTGAGTCAAAGAAAATTGCGCCAACTTCGCCTGCAACCGTTTGTAGCTGTTTAATTGCCGCAGGACGGTAAACGTCGGCAGACACCATCGCCACTTTTTTCTTTTGACGTTCTTGTAAGAAACGTGCCAATTTTGCTGCAGTGGTGGTTTTACCCGCACCCTGCAAACCTGCCAATAACACCACAACTGGTGGCTTGGCAGCAAGGTCAAGGCTTTCATTGGCCTCGCCCATCATTTTTGTGAGTTCGTCATAGACAATTTTGACGAACGCCTGACCAGGGGATAACTGAGTCATCACTTCCTGACCCAATGCCTCTTCCTTAACTTTCGCGATGAATTCACGAGTTACAGGTAACGCCACATCGGCTTCAAGAAGTGCCATACGTACTTCACGTAACGTATCTTTAATATTGTCTTCGGTTAGCTGCCCTGAGCCAGTAACATTTCTTAAACTCTGCGTGAGTCGTTCTGTTAAGGTATCAAACATTGCAAATTCCGCTTAAAATAGCCATTAGCAAAAAAATGTTTCTTTAAAATAGAAAATTTATGCACAAGATGCTATAGGATACTGTAGTTCGCATCGAATTTATATAAATGAATATTCATCATCCTGAAAAAGGTTTGACATGATCAGTCTCCCCTTGGTTTATACGATTTTAGCATTAATCGCTTATACCAGTTCTTTTTGGTATTTATTTTCACATTTAATGTCTAAACGTGCGCCAAATCACTGGTTTATTCGTTCTCTGCTCAGTTTGGGCTTATTGCTGCATGCTGCCGTGTTGTATAACGATATGTGGACGCCGATGGGTGTCAACTACAACGTGTTTAACCTAATGTCATTTACTGCGGGTTTAATGTTGTTATTGAGCTTGCTGTTCAGCAGTTACCGACCTGTAATTGCGCTGAACCTGATTGGTATTCCTGTAGCAGCAGTGGGTTTAATTGCAGGTTTTTCATTCAGCCAACATAATTTATTTATTAACCAAAACTCGATTGGTTTAGATATTCATATTATTTTATCGCTGTCTGCTTATGCCGTATTGTTGATGGCGACCATTCATGCCGTGCTCATGTGGTTTCAAAACCGCGAACTGAAAAACAAACAAAAACGTCGGGTTTGGGTAAATTTGCTGCCGTCTTTGCAAGATATGGAATCTTTGCTGTTTGATATGTTGATTGCAGGTTTTGCCTTACTCACAGTCGCACTAGGTTTTGGTTTCTTTACGGTAGAACATTTCTTTGCACAGCATTTAGCACATAAAACTGCCTTTAGTATTATTTCTTGGTTTGTCTATGGGTCGTTGTTACTTGGGCGTTATAAGTTTGGCTGGCGTGGACAAAAAGCGATTCGCTTTACCATTATTGGCTTCTTTTTATTGGCGCTCGGTTTTATTGGTTCTAAATTTGTGTTGGAAATGATTTTGAGTAAGTAAGGTGTTTTTATTTTGCTCATTCAAAGTGTAGGATGATCAATTATTTAATAGCATAGTCGAGGGGGAATGGGCTGTTTAAATTAAGCCAATCATTTAAATGATTTCTAACGATGTAAGAACTCAATTAAAAGATCTGGTCTAGGATGCACATCAACTGCATGGACTAGATAAAACTTGAGATACAGATCACTGTGTCAAATAAAACAGCTTAAATACCAGAACCTTAGCTACAACCACTTCAATTCAAAACCCTTTTCCTAGACAACCCACAGAAAAAAACGTATAACTCCACTTTTGTTTGAACTGGCAGCATCTTGTGAAACTGATTCTTGCACCCATGGAAGGCTTAACCGACCCCATCATGCGTGATGTAATCACGTCTGTAGGCAGTTTTGACTGGTGTGTAACAGAGTTTATTCGGGTCACAGACAGCATTTTGCCAGACCATATCTACCACACCTATTGCCCAGAACTACTCACCAATGGCAAAACTGCGGCAGGTACGCCTGTGCATGTTCAGTTTTTGGGGAATAATCCTGAAATGTTAGCCGCCAATGCAGCCAAAGTTGCGGCTATGGGTGCACCTGCAATTGATATGAACTTTGGCTGCCCTGCCAAAACAGTCAATCGGCATCGTGGCGGTTCAGTTTTACTCGATGAACCCGAAGTAGTATATGAACTGGTTAAAGCGGTTCGCGATGCCGTTCCTGCTCATATTCCAGTTTCCGCCAAAATGCGTCTAGGCTATATGGATCGGAACTTCATGCTAGAAAATGCGCACGCCATTGAAGATGCAGGCGCAGCATGGGTTACAGTACATGCACGTACCAAAGCCGATGGCTATACGCCTCCCGCATTTTGGGATCAGCTACGTCCTATTCGTGAAGCCTTGAAGATTAACGTCATCGCCAATGGTGAAATTTGGAACAATGCCGATGCCAAACAATGCCAGTTAGAATCGGGCTGTGAAGATTTGATGATTGGTCGTGGTGCGGTCACCACCCCAGATTTGACCCAATGTATTCGTCAAAATTCAGACCTGCCTTTGCTGAGTTGGCAAGATTTGCTGCAACTACAAATTCGCTTTATTCACGGCCCTGCCAAAACAGAAATTGGGATGCTGGGACGTTATAAACAATGGCTCGGCATGATGTCGAAACATTATCCCGAAGCCAAAGCTTTGTGGGATGAAATCAAGCGTCTGAAAAAGCTGGATGAAATCATTGAAAAATTAGTCGCGCACACGACTTAAACATTGAATCCATCAAACTCAAGCTTCATCTAAAAAATTTCAGCTTTTATTAGGGTCTGCTGACAATTCGTCTATGTTTGCGGCGATGCATATTTTTTAGCTGATATAAGGCATGGGACAGGAAATTTAGTCATTCTAAATGACTGGCACATAACGCAATAGCAGCAAAAAATATGCTCGCCCTGAAAGGCTGTGGCTAAAACTTTCTCAGATTGTGCTATGAAACTTAGCAATAGTCTCGCTATTACTTGCGTTTCATGCCTAATCTGCTCAGTTTTAGCCTACAGCGCAAGCCATTTATGAAATGTCAAAAGCCCCTAGTGAATATCGGCTATTCAACCTTGCTGACAAAGCTTGGCATTTCCCATGCACTGCCTGCAAAACCTTTGCATTGTCTTGCATCGAATTGATAGCTTTTGACAAACTGCTGACCATTCCACGCCCACTCAATTTGACTGAAACAATCGCCAATTCCACGCCCTTTTTGATAGGCAAAAATCTGTCCATTGCTAAATTCTGAAGCAGAATCAGTTACAAATTGCTGTATCTTTTGCAGTTTTTTATCCATAATCCAATAAGCCACACCCCAATTATAAGCCCCTCGCCAACAGCTTGCCTCAACCAACACGCTATCTTGATTTAAGGGATAAGTATGAATCTGCTGTTCTGCTTGTTCAGGTTCAAACAGCATATAACAATCTTCACGATCTACGGTTTTTTGTAAAATTGGATATAACTTTTCTGCACTGGCCGCGGTAAGCACCTGTGCTTTGGCGGTTCGGTGTTGAGGCTGCATGAGAATGTTAATTTTAGGCATCGCTTGCGCTTTTAAGACCTGCGTGGATGCTTGATTGCCTTTTGCCAATATTGCGGAGTCTGTACCCACACGTTTTTGAAATTCATCCATTTTTAGCAACACTGCACTCATGCCTGCATCAGACAATTTCCAGCGTTGTTGACCATGTTTCAACTCGATCACTGCATGCTGACGCGCCTGTGCCAACAGCTTTTGCACACTGGCAGCAGATAAATTGGCGATACTTTCATGAAAGTTTAATTGCTGCAAAGCGCGTTCATTTAAAAATAAAGTGGCTTGAGCAATATCCTCTTGAATTTGCAATTGTCCTTGTACAGCAGTCTTTGCACCTGCTTGACGGGTCAATAACATACTGATCGGTTGTTCAAAATCATCATCGGCTTGGTAGCCTGCAGCACGGCAAGTTCCTGTATTATCACAGGCCAACTCCCAATCTTGATGCTGAAAATACAGTCCTTGCAAAGCAGTCAGCTGGCTTGAAGCAATCGTTTTTTCAGTAGTGATTGGTACTGCAAAAATATTAACACTACCCAACAAACCACTGATCGCTAGCAATATTTTTAGATTGCATCTGAAATTCATGATCTTCACAACTCCTGAAATGGTCATCTATAATTCAATGGCTCAATCAAAGCGAAATTTAACGCCTTGCCTATTTAGCTCAATAAAAAAGCACGCCGCAGCATGCTTTCCTAATGCAATTGAACATCAAGATTTAATGTAAAAAATTACGATTCCTGCGTTAAATCCTTGACCGTGGTGCTTGCGCCATTGGTTTTCACTGACTCAATTCCTTTGTCACGCGATTGTTCAGAAGTATAGAGCTGACTCGTACCAATAATCTGATGGTTGGCAGCTTTTAAATTAAAATACGGCTTATCATTCTTAGATGTCAGTCGATCATAACGCCCATCATCCTGACTGTTCTTTTGTACCGAAGCGATGCCATTTTTTGCCGATGCTTTCGCCTTATACTGTTCACTGGTTAAGATAATTTCGCCATTCCCTGCTTTAAGTACAAAGCGATACTGACCATTGCTTGCTTGTGAAATCTCAAACCATCCTGATATACTTGCCCCCAGTTTTCTTATGAGTGGTGAAGTGTGTTGTTGAATGATGCTAGGCTTTAAACTGCCTAAAAATTATTCTTTTCACTTAAAATATAAAGGACTTAGGCACAAGAAAACAGTATTAATTTTGTACACTCTTAAAGTTATTGTTGCTCAATTTGAATACTAAAATACTTTTATAAACTCCATAAAAAAGCGCAGGCAACTCAAGTCGCCTGCGCTGTTGAAATCTGCTTAAACTTAAGCTTTTTTCACATATTCAGATTTTAATTTCATAGCCCCCATGCCATCAATCTTACAATCAATGTCATGACCATCTGCTGCATCTGGAATTAAGCGAATATTTTTCACTTTCGTTCCCACTTTTACAGCAGCCGAAGAACCTTTAATTTTCAGGTCTTTAATCACAGTCACCGTGTCGCCATCTGCCAACACGTTGCCGTTTGCATCTTTAATCACAGCAGCAGTTTCTTCTAGCTGTTCCCCTTCTTTCCACTCATGTGAGCATTCAGGACAAATCAGTAGGTCGCCATCTTGGTAAGTGTATTCTGATTGGCATTTTGGGCAATTTGGCAAAGACATAAAAAACCTCAAAAACTATATTATAGCATTTTTTACTGAATTTTCATAAACTTAAAATCCTTATAAAGCACAAGGATAATCAAATAAAACTCTTTAATTGGACTGTGCTAAGCGTTGCAGCATCACCCGTTTTAATACCACTACATGATTGTGCTGCTCATCTTTAGCTGCTGTGACCAGAGTGATTTTTTGCTGCTGTGCCAGTTCACACAACGCCTGTAAAGCCTCTTCTTGCTCTGCTAATTCAGCTATATAACGCTGCTGAAACTCATCCCAATGTTGTTCAGGGTTTTGATGATACCATTTACGCAGCCCAGTCGAAGGCGTAATTTCTTTGGGCCATAAGTCAATACGAGCGCGTTCTTTACTCACACCACGCGGCCATAAGCGATCAACCAGCACCCGTGTTCCATCTGCCTGAGTCGCTTCAAGATAAGCGCGTTTCATTGCAATATCCATATTTGCACCTCTGCATCTTTTATGATGACGTCATCAGCGCCAAAGTTTTAGGCAGCAGATTATGTATCACAAATAAAAAAGCATGTGATCAACACATGCTTTTCAGATACCCGATTTAATCTTCGTAATCGTCTTCGTCTTCATCATCGTAGACGTAAGCCATACAGCCCCAGCCATCGTATTCACCGCCATGTTCTTCAGCAATTTTGCTGAACCATTGCTCTAAATCGACAATGTCTGAATACTCTGGTTCCATGTAAACATAAATGGTAATGATCCATTCAACTGCGTCAGATTCTTCATCTTGGAATAATGAAATTTTTTGTTCTTCGGCCAACAAATACAAAGCACATTTTTCAGCTTGTTCTTGTGTGGTAAAAGCGATGGAGTACTCAATCTCATGTGGCTCTGTCAGGTCATCCCCATCTTCATGCATTTGCCAAAGTACATTGCCATTATCATCATCAGGGAATTGTTCATAGTCACGTGTCATGCGAATATCCTTGTTATCTTTTTAGCCAATATATATCTGGCAAGTGACAAAATAGTGAATTCAACATAGCACAAATTTGCCCGAAGGACTCAATTTTCATTTCGTTATACACTGACTTTAGTCTGAAACACCCAAAAGCTTGCTTTTACATGACACTACAATTGCTTTAAGCATTTGCAGCCAGTTTAATTTGTGGCATCTGACAAGATGCTTTCCTGTTTAAATGCCAACAGTAAAGCAGCAAACTTTAATTCTTCTTGTCGAAGTGTTAAGTAAGAGTCTAGAATTTTTGCGTGTCCAAATGCAGCCGCATAATGATTCAGCAAAGTAAAATCATCCTGCAAAGCTTGAAGCGATTCAGCCAGATTATGTTCAGTCAGCTGCGCCAAATATAAATCTGCTTTACTATTAAATGCTTGAGCCAGCAAAGTCACTGCCGCTAGACGGCGTTGCTCATCGACAAAAGCACAATGCGCAACTTCTTGATTTTTGACCGCATCTTGAATCTTGTGTCGTACTTGCTGCAGGTGTTGTGCTGCATCACTATAGCCATAACCTTCAATCAGATCATCCAATAGCTGCTGTGCAGGCAACTGAAAAGCAGGCGTATGATGTTCAATTTTATGATACAGCGCGGTCATAATCTGTTCGAGTTGCTGACGTTCTTCAACCAAGTTATAAAAAGCACCCAATTGATCTTGTGCTGTTTTAAGCGTTTTGGCTTTGGTTTTTTGCTCATGCTCGGCTAAAAAATCTCGGACTTTTTCAACTTGTTGCTTGCACTGCTCCCGCGTATTTTCCGCTTCGGATTTAATCATTTCTACAAACATTTCTACTTGTTGACGACGTTCTAATACATATTGCTCAACGTCTAAAATATGTTGATAGTGCTGCAAGGTTTCTAAACGATCTTTTAAACTGCCTATTTCGATGCGTAGCATGGTGAGCTGATGCTCTAATTCATTACTTTCTAACTCATCGGACGCTAAATTGGAGCGAGTGCGGTCTAAATTGCTTTGTAAAGATTGAATGCTGGCAGACAACTCACGGCGACGCTGAGATTGCCAAAAAATAATCACCACCAAAACAATAATGATTGCACCCAATATATACAGCATATAACTTCTCCCACCCGCATTGGTCTGCCATATTTTGAAAAACCATCTTCAGTTTTTAAAGACGCTTTCTAACCCGCTTTGACAGCCCACCACACTCAAAAACACAAAGTTTTAAAACAGCGAGTTATTCACATCCTTTATTTATGCCAAGGCAAATGAATAACGACAGCTCTAAGGATACGTTAGCGAGTTAGCGGCACGAAGACTATCCCAATTTTTGAGTATTTTCACAAAAAAATTGAAAAATATGCGCCTGTTAGAAAAATTGAATCCAAAAATCTCTAAAAAGGAAGCTGTGCCCGAATTGCAACAGGAATTTGGCTTAACGGTTGCGTAAAAGCCAAATAACTAGCATGCAGCGCCATCCGACCTAAAGTGCTTTTTTTCGGTTCAGGATGATATAACTTATCGCCTGTAATGGGATGTCCAATATATTGCATGTGTACTCGTAACTGATGTGAGCGCCCTGTAATCGGGGTGAGCAATACACGGGTAATATCTTCAACCGCACAATATTCCAAAGCCTGATACAGCGTTTGCGCAGGCTTGCCTAAATCGAAATGCACAATTTGGCGTGGACGGTTTTCCCAATCGGTAATTAAAGGCACATCGACACTGCCCTCACCTTCAAGTTTGCCTTGAATTAAAGCAATGTAGTTTTTTTCTACTGTTCGCGCCTGAAACATTTTACTCAATGCGACTTCTGCATCACGATGCTTGGCAAACATGAGAATACCTGAGGTGGCCATATCTAAACGATGGGCAATTTTTGCCTGAGGATAATCTGCGAGTACTCTTAAATATGCGCTGTCCTGATGTTCGGGCAAACGCCCAGGCACCGACAATAAACCTGCGGGCTTATCAATCACCAATAAATCGTCATCTTCATAGACAATTACTAAGGGATCTTGTGGAGGTGCATAAATAAAGTTGTCGTTTAAAGCCATGAACATACAGCATACAAAGCGGTGCGGGCAAAATATCAAGCACAGCCCGAACTGTCAATTCAGTCGGGCGATGTACTTTTTAGTGTAAAGATTTAGATTTTGAATTGGCTGAGTCTGCCAAGCTTAATCTGTCAAACTTAGTCTGCGAAACTTAGTCTGCGAAACTTAGTCTGCTAAATAGTATTCCACCGTAGACACCACACGTACTTTTTTCAAATATGGCGTGTTGCTGTCACGATCTTCAATACTAAATACACCCTGATTGGCTGATTTAATTTTACCTAGACGACTGTCAGAATCTGCGGCAAATTTTTCTGCAACACTGCGGGCATTTTGTGTGGCTTGCTCAATCATGGCAGGTTTAATGTCATTTAGTTGTGTATATAAATATTCGGTACGTTGCCCGTAATCTTCACCACCAAAGGCAATTCCATTTTTGCCTAAATCGACCAAACGGCTTTGTGCGCTGCGCACTTTATCAATATTTTTGGTATAGACCGTAATGGTTTGATGTGCGGTATAACGCAAAGCAACATTGCCATCGCCACCATATTGCTGGGCGTATTTATCGGTAATTACAGGAGCAGCAATGGTGATTTCTTCAGGACTAAAACCTTCATTTTTTAAAAAGTTTTGAATCTGGGATGTTTGGCTTTGCATGGTGTCGTACAGCGCGGCCAAGTCTTGACTGGCGCTACTAAAACGAATTGGCCACACCGCGACATTGGCTTTTACTTCACGTTCAGACAAACCTTTGACTGAAACCACACGCTCATATTGTTTAATTTTGAGTGCGCTATTGCCCAATATCCAACCTGCGAGCACCATTCCCAAACAAATTAGACCGCCTAAAATCAATGCAGGTTTAAATTGATTCATGTTTGCCAACTCCTCAAATTGCGGGCTTTTCGCCTCTATTTCAATGACCGTGTGTTTTTAATGTACTGTCTAAAGCGGTTGTTTCTATGCTTTTCGATGCTTGTTTATAGAGTTTTAAATTAAGGTCGCATCATATACAGCGCAATGAGTGGCGCAATATTCAATAGCAATACCCCAATTTTATAGACTGCCATGCCGCCATAATGAATGGCATCAAAACTTGCATCTGACAATTTGAACCATCTGCCATGTAACTGTCGCAGCCAGTCATGCGCGAAAATCACCACCACAAACCACAGCATTAAAATGGCATAGTTAATGAGTGCGCAGGTCAGTAATAAACGACACCAAAAATCGTAATCAACACTCATATCACACCTAATTAGATGTAGATGATCATTGCAAATTAACAGATTTGAATGAAAAATTTGATGGGAGTTTTGTAGCAGAAAGATGGTTTAAAATTCATTTAAGTTTTTATTTTATCTGGATTTTATTTACTTGATCTTGTTTTAGTTTTTATATTTTTAACAATATTCTTTAGGGTGTTAGGGAAAACAACTGTGGTTTACTTCAACTATCATGCTGGATAAGCCATGATCTTATAGCCTATAAACTTCTGGTTTATAGCGTCCTAAGCCGAATCGAGACCTTTTGGGTAAGTACTACACGCACGTTGTACGCAACTGGTAGCAATCTACTCTTTTCGATCCCCATCACACCCTTGAGATATATAGTAGTGATTTGAGGATGGGATTGTTTCCCCGAAATGATTTTATTTTGATTAATTTTTAAAATTTTTATCACTTTTTAAGTCATATTTTAAAAAATTTTCCAAATAGACATTTTTTATGCACTTAAATCATCAAATAAAGCTCAAATATCAAATTTATTACCATGCTTGTTTTTAAAATATTTTCAAACTGACCCAAAAACCTATGTTGAGGATTCAACAACTTTCTTTTTGCCTCGAATCCAGCGAATTGCCCAAATTAAAGTCAGGAGCACCACAAAAACCACCAATACAGGCACAATGAAGGACAACACTGAAAGTACGGCAGCCCCAATCCACTCTCCTGTAGAAATCACAGGATTTGCAACACCGCCTGTGGTTGCGGTTGATACACCACGTGCCGCAACTGTACTCATTTGCACCACACCTGCTGTTCCACCACCGACAATAATGGCAGAAGCCCAACTGGCAAATTGCGACATTTCGCCACTGCTTACAGCCATTGTGGTGAGTGTACCTGCAATCATGGCGGCAGGCGTTGCAACGGTATCGAGTAAGTTATCAACCCACGGTACATAATACGCAGCAATTTCACTGATTGTTGCCACGGTCAAAGCCAGACAAACAGCAGGCATCGCCAACCATTCAAAACCTTTTAAGGGTTCAAACCAACCCATGAGCGCGGCAACACTCATAACCAATAAAGGTACGAAAACCCGAAAACCACTGGCAGCACTTAGCCCAATGCCGACACATAAACCGAGTATTGTTTCCATGTTGTACCTCATTGCCTTGGGTTTTCTTTAGGTAAAATAGCAAAAAGCCCCATCGGGTGATAGGGCTTTAGATTAAAAACAGGATCAGCTGTTTTAAGTCGTGTAGCTTAGGCAACCTTGTTGTTATATTCGGTGCCATGGCATTTGGTACACGGTGGTAGACGGTCTGTACCAATTTCTAAGTAAACGCGATGCCCGCATTGGACACAAAAATAGAAGCCTGTTCCTGGTTTATCACCTGCAGTTACCATCTTTGTTCTCCGTGTGGTTTAGAAATGGTCAATCCAGTATATCTATTCTGTGATGATTGTCTATTGTCCATTTTGACGGGTGATGAGGGCAGTTGGGCGAAGGATGATTTTTATAAAAAATCTAACTCAATTACAAAGGATTAGATACCCAGTTTTCGACTTTTAATCCATCGACACGAGTAAATTCTTTTTCGTTATTGGTGACCATGACCCAATGATTTGCACGTGCATGTGCTGCTAACCATAAGTCATTTTCGCCAATGATCTGCCCCTTAGATGCAAAGTTCTGGCGTATTTCTGCATAATGGTGTACAACATTTTCATCCAATTCAACCACTTGAATCATTGATGTTAATTCATCTATGACTTTTAAAGCCTTTTCTTTATGTTGACTTTTTTCTGCACCAAAACGTAATTCTCCCAACGTAATGACAGAAATTAATATATTTCGATGCGGAAGATGTTTTTCAAAATACTGACGCACAATTTCAGGTTGGTATTTAATAATGTAAATACAAATATTTGTATCTAATAAATATTGTACTTGCATTAGAACATTTCCCGTTCTTGATGCGGCAGATCTTCTCTTTCATCTGCATAAAAGTCATTTGG
>NZ_JAYJLK010000012.1:0-57540 GCF_051948795.1 Acinetobacter sp. Lyrl_1 | reverse complement strand
TAAGTCTGTTATTGGGTGATGATGAAAATATTAATGACAGACTTAACCTTTAAAAATACAATAATGCCCATATTGAAACAACAGCGAATCAAAAAAGCTTGATCCCGATGAAGCACTTGGTTACTGCATTTTATTTATTTTGTTGAGATTAGATTAATTTTCATGAAATTATTTCTTATTGTTCTAATTGGCTTAGTTCTTGAAGTCTTCGTCTGGATTGGTGTGGGCGACCTAGTGGGGAGCATGTGGTACGTGTTCTTTTGGTTTGTCGCTGCTTTCTTCATTGGTTTGAACCTGATTCGTAAATATTCTGCAGGCGTGATGCCACAAATGCAGCAAATGCAAATGGGGCAGATGAGTGCCGATCCTGCGCTGAGTAATAATTTACCTAAAATTTTTGCGGGTTTTTTATTGATGATTCCAGGATTAATCAGCGATGTTTTGGCATTGCTGGTGATGATTCCTGCCGCACAAAATGCCTTTAAAGCGGCAATGATGAAAGCCATGATGAAACGTCAGCAAGCCATGATGGATCAAATGATGGGTGGCATGATGGGCGATATGAATGGCATGGGCGGAGCAGGTCAAAACCCGTTTGCAGATTTAATGCGCCAAATGCAAGACATGCAAAATCAGCAGGGCGGTGGTCGTGATTCCAGTATTATTGATGGTGAAGCACGTGAAATTACCCCCGATGCGAAAAAAATTGAAATGAAAGATGTCAATCCACCTAAATAATATGGGTGATGCTTGAGATCAAACCGAATCGTGCTGATTCGGTTTTTTTATGGGTATTTTTTGGTGAATATGCATGTGAGTGTTTAAACATTGAGGTGTGCATTTAAAGCCTTATTTATTCTCCTACCGCACAAGGTATAATCGGATTTTCAATTCTCCTGATGTATTTATGTCTTTGTTATTCACCATTTGTGCGCTGCATTTTGTGGCACAGCTTAGTCCAGGACCAGATGTTTTATTAATTGCCAAAAGTGCAGCCAGCAATACCCGCCGTAATACCTTGCAGATTATTGCGGGTATTTCATCAGGGATTGTGGTGTGGGTGGTGCTGACCTTATTAGGTTTTACGGTTTTGGTGCAGCAATTTCCTTGGATTCAGCAAGTCTTAATGCTGATTGGCGGTTTATTTCTTGCCAAAATGGGATGGGGCATGTTGTCGGGCGGTTGGCATAGTTGGCAGCAGCGCAAACAGTTTGATGATACTCAAGTGCAAATTCCAGCCGCAAAAAACTACTTTTTATTGGGGCTATTCACCAATTTATCTAATCCGAAAACCTTAATTTATTTTAGTAGTGTATTTGCTTTGGCGTTGAGTTCATCGGCAAGTGCATCTTTGAAAGCCCAATTGGCAGTGATTATTCCAATCCAAACTTTTGTGACATTTACACTATTTATGTTGCTACTTTCTACACCAAAAATGAAAAAGTTATATCAGCGTTCAGGCAGTTATATTGATATGGTCTCGGGCGGATTATTTTTATTATTTGCTGTGTGGTTGTGGTTAGATGCACTGCGTATGTTTTAAAACATAGGTTTTGATGCCAATTAGTTAGATGATTTGATGTTGTCCAAAGCCAAGTTTGACGATTTTTCATTCAGTATTTCGGTTGCAGTCGTGTTTTCAGTTTTATCTAAATGATTGGGCTGATAAGTACGGTTTGATTGCAAAGTTGCTTCGGTATTTTCCGAACCTTGGTATTTACGACTACGGTTGGCACGTTCTCGCAAGCCACCTTTTTTAATGAGTTGCACCACTTTAACTTTACTCCGTGTAATAAAAAAATATGTGCTGAAAGCCAAGCTTGAGTCTAAACTTCAAGTAATCGAGCATGCAGAATTTTAGCATGGCATACCTATTTTAGATGGATAAAGTGACTGTTTATTCAAAAATACGATTTGCGCGAATAGCCGAACTTTGACATTCTAATTTACAAGCGATTGTGTCTGCTCAATCATCCAAAGGGTGTAAGCTACAAAGTGTCACAGTTGCTTAAACAAAATTACACTGCATCAGGGTAGATGGTGTAACAATAAAAACAAGAATTACAGTGAAGTAGGAGAATACCTATGCTGTATCATCAGTATCGTTGCGCATGTTGCAATCGGGTGGTGGAATCATCAGAAAAAGAATGTGGTACTTGTGGTTCACATATTCGTAGTCCTTATGGTTTCTGGTTATTCTGTATTTTGGCATGCTTGGCAGCAGCCGTTGTGTTTAAAGTTGTGCATGTTTATTTGCAAGATCATCAAGAAGTGCCCGTGCAACAATCGGTGCTTGAGGTGATTCGTACGCAATAAGTGCTGCATCCAAGCTTAACGCTTATTTCGTCTATACAAGATTTCAAAAAATCCTGAATCATTAAATGGCTCAGGATTTTATTCAACTGTTTTTTCAATATTGAAGAGACTCACCATTTTATTCTTCAATATGGATGAGCAATTTAAAAAGATTAGCGACTTAAGAAGTCAGCTTGGTTGATTGCAGACAGTGCAGCATTCACCTCAAAAATCTTGCCACGAATATTCTTCACGCCAAAACTTTCTAAACGTGCAGTGTGCATTTTTAAATAGCGTTCAGCATTGGCCGCATGATCAAACAGATAGATTCCACCGGCTTCCTGTGTTTGACTGTTCTCAGTCCAAATTTTCCAAAGCATGCCAGTTTCTAGGTTAATGCTTTCTGCAAGTTCACGGTACGCTTGGCTCATGCTTTCGCCAAATGGGCCTTCAGAAGGGAAATCGACTTGAAGAATAACCGCCATAATAAACTCCTACATCATTATCTTAGATGAGTATTTAAAAAATCTCAGGAATGATTCACTATAACATATTCGTATTTTGTATATTGTGGTTTGACAGCTAAATTTTAGGCATAAAAAAGCCCACCGAAGTGAGCTTGATAAAACTAAAAAGTTTTACATTACAGACCTGCAGAGGCTTTTAATGCTTCAACTTTGTCGGTTTTTTCCCATGTAAATGCAGTGTCAGAACCTTGACGACCAAAGTGGCCATAAGCTGCAGTCTGTTTATACATTGGTTGTAACAGGTTCAACATGTTGGTAATGCCGTATGGACGTAAATCGAAGTGTTCACGTACTAAAGCAATAATCAACTCATCTGCCACTTTTGCAGTGTTGAAGGTGTTGATTGAAATTGATGTTGGCTCTGCAACACCAATAGCATAAGACACCTGAATTTCACATTTGTCTGCCAAGCCAGCTGCCACAATATTTTTGGCAACATAACGGCCTGCATAAGCAGCAGAACGGTCAACTTTAGATGGGTCTTTACCAGAGAATGCACCACCACCATGACGCGCCATGCCGCCGTAAGTATCTACAATGATTTTACGACCTGTTAAGCCGCAGTCACCTACAGGACCGCCAATCACAAACATACCTGTTGGGTTGATGTGGAATTTGGTGTCTGCATGGAACATTTCTGCAGGAATCACTTTTTTCACAATTTCTTCAATTACCGCTTCTTTAAGCTGAATTTGAGAAATTTCAGGATCATGCTGAGTAGATAACACCACCGCGTCCAAACGTACAGGCACACCATTTTCATAAGCAAAAGTCACCTGACTTTTTGCATCTGGGCGTAACCACGGCAAAGCACCACTGCGACGTAATTCAGCTTGCTTTTCCATTAAGCGGTGTGCGTAAGAAATTGGGGCAGGCATTAATACATCAGTTTCACGGCTGGCGTAACCAAACATCAAACCTTGGTCACCTGCGCCTTGATCTTCAGGCTTTTGACGGTCTACACCTTGTGCAATTTCAGGTGATTGTTTACCAATCATGTTAATGACCGCACAGGTTGAACCATCAAAACCTAAGTCAGAATGATGGTAACCAATGCCATTTACGGTTTGACGAACAACGGCTTCAAAATCGACATTTGCAGTTGTTGTGATTTCACCTGCCAGTACAACCGCACCCGTTTTTACAAGCGTTTCACAAGCAACCCGCGCATAAGGGTCTTCTTTTAAGATTGCATCCAAAATGGCATCACTGATTTGGTCAGCCATTTTATCTGGATGGCCTTCGCTTACAGATTCCGAGGTAAATACAGCGTACTCGCGCATAAGTCCTATCACAGTTAAATTCAAAAGACGCAATATGTTACATCGAGTTAGACTTTAGGACTAGCGCATTACGACTAAATTGGCTGAATTTATTTCAATTCAATGACTTTTTATCGCATATCTTTAGCTAAAAAATAGATAAAGTATCGGTATGACTATATTGTGACTCAAAAATATTCATGTTGGCTAAAGTATGCTGTCATAATTTTAAACTAAGGAGCACCTTGTTTTTAAGTGGTGAATCATTTTTAAAAACAATATTGTAGATGGGTAATTTAAAGACTTTGAATTGACTTTATCTGCATCAAGCTGCATTTTCAAAAGCTGTTTTAAAATTTTGGACGATGGCTGTGATTCAATTTATTGTGTGAAAAGTGAATAAAATTCAAGATGTGTTAAAATCTGTCTATTATTTCTACAGAATACTGTTGTGTTTTAACTTGTTGCTAGGCATTTGATTGGAGTTGCTGCAAGAGCGACATCACAATTCCATCCTGCGTCTATAAATTGAAATATCTATACTTTAGAATTTTGCCAAGAATAGAGCTTAACACGGCAATTAGCTATTTTCTTGTTGTTATAAACGTGAAAACGTCTTTGAATTTGCACGAAAAATACCCTGAATGGGAATTAATGCGTAAATATTGTTGCATAGGCTTTACCCCTCAGGCGTTTTTTTGAGAGAATAGCGGCTGTTTTGAATTCTATTCATCTTCTTCTATTTAACGATTTTTTGTGGACTCTGACCTATGACGACCCCGCTTAACGAACGTCGTATTGCAAACGCAATTCGTGTATTGGCAATGGATGCTGTGCAAAAAGCAAATTCAGGACATCCAGGTGCACCGATGGGGATGGCAGATATTGCCGATGTGGTGTGGCGTGAATTTTTGAATCACAACCCAACCAATCCACAATGGGCAAACCGCGACCGTTTTGTATTGTCTAATGGTCATGGTTCAATGTTGCAATATGCGTTGTTGCATTTAACAGGTTATGATCTTTCAATCGAAGATTTAAAAGCGTTCCGTCAGTTACACTCTAAAACACCTGGCCACCCAGAATTGGGTTATGCACCAGGGATTGAAACCACCACTGGTCCACTCGGTCAGGGGATTGCCAATGCTGTTGGTTTTGCTTTAGCAGAAAAAACACTGGCTGCACAATTTAATAAAGAAGATATTCAGGTTGTAGACCATTTCACTTACTGTTTCTTGGGTGATGGTTGCTTAATGGAAGGTGTTTCACACGAAGCATGTTCATTGGCAGGTACTTTAGGTTTAGGCAAGCTGGTTGTTTATTATGATGACAACGGCATTTCTATTGATGGTGAAGTAGAAGGCTGGTTCTCTGACGATACCGAACAACGTTTCTTATCTTACGGCTGGCAAGTCTTAAAAGTTGATGGTCACGATGCCGATGCAATTCGTGCTGCAACGGTTGAAGCAAAAGCTGAAACGCAAAAACCGACTATTATTATTTGTAAAACTGTTATTGGTTTAGGTTCGCCAAACAAACAAGGTAAAGAAGACTGTCACGGTGCGCCATTAGGCCATGATGAAATCGCTTTGACGCGTCAAGCATTAGGCTGGACAGATGAAGCATTTGTTATTCCTGAAGATGTATATGCCGCTTGGGATGCTAAAGCGAAAGGTGCAGAAGCAGAAGCAGCATGGAATACAACTTTTGATGCCTATGCAGCAAAATATCCAACGGAAGCTGCAGAACTTAAACGCCGTTTAAGCGGTGAACTACCTGCAGAATTCATCGCGCAGGCAGATGCGTTTATTGTTGAAACCAATGCTAAAGCTGAAACTATTGCAACGCGTAAAGCCAGCCAAAATACTTTGCAAGCATTTGGCCCATTATTGCCTGAATTATTGGGTGGTTCTGCAGACTTGGCAGGTTCAAACTTAACCCTTTGGAAGGGTTGCCAAGGCGTTCAGGACAATGCAGCAGGGAACTACGTGCATTATGGCGTACGTGAGTTTGGTATGACTGCTATTGCAAATGGTGTAGCACTTCACGGTGGTTTCATTCCTTACGTTGCAACATTCTTAATGTTTATGGAATATGCGCGTAATGCCGTGCGTATGTCTGCATTAATGAAGCAACGTGTGATTCATGTGTATACCCACGACTCGATTGGTTTGGGTGAAGATGGTCCAACACACCAACCGATTGAACAAATTGCATCTTTACGTGGTACGCCAAACTTAAATACATGGCGTCCTGCAGATACCGTTGAAGCGGCTATTTCTTGGAAATCTGCATTAGTACGCAGCGAAGGTCCAACTGCTTTAATTTTCTCACGTCAAAACTTGCCATTCCAAACTCGTACTCAAGCGCAAATTGAGAACGTGGCAAAAGGTGGTTATGTCTTGGCTGAAGAAAAAGGTGAATTGAAAGCCATTATTATTGCAACAGGTTCAGAAGTGGGCTTGGCAATGGAAGCATACGCGCAGCTTGAAGGTGTACGTGTTGTGTCTATGCCGTGTGCAGAAGAATTTGTGAAGCAAGATGCAGCATATCGTGAAGCGGTATTGCCATCACATATTCGCGCACGTGTTGCGGTTGAAGCAGCGCATGTAGACTACTGGTGGAAGTTTGTCGGCTTAGACGGTAAAGTTATTGGTATGACAACTTATGGTGAATCTGCACCTGCAAAAGACTTGTATCAGTACTTTGGCATTACCACTGAAGCGGTTGTTGCTGCAGTAAAAGAATTAACAGCTTAATTTTTTAATACAGTGTTTTTAAAGGCGTTCCTGCAAAGGGACGTCTTTTATTTTTGCATATTTGTTTGGTATTCGATGTGATGATCCAACAAATTTTGTCAGTGTAAGTCAGGTTTGTGAATAAACCTCTGTGTAATTGAGTGAGATGAGAAATGAGTTTGTACGAGCAAATTAATGATGAAGTCACTTTAATGGATGCGGGTGAGCAAAAGTGGATTGGACAAGATTTACCACTTGAAGCTATGGTGGCGGTAGAGTTGTTGTTACAGGATTTGGCTGAAGATCAGCAAATCAAAATTCGCCGTAAGAACCATGAAAAGCAATCAGGCTTAAAGCAAGTTGATCGTATTTTGATTGAGAAGCTTTAATCTATTGCGATGAATGCGGTGCATTAAATGGTGTATCGTCAAAAATAGCTTTATTCTATGCGTAGGGTAAAGCTTTTTTTATTGCTGAAAAATAGTTTATAAAATAGCCTAAGCATAATATTCAATGTGAATCATCAAGCATTTCAAGATATAACAATTAGGCAATATCCAAGCATGCAGACAACACAAGTACAGCATAACTAAGTCAAAAAATAGATATTGTGCCGTTAAGCGGAATTCAGTTTGAACAATGGCAAGCACTTTGGCAAGGCTATCAGCAATTTTATCGGGTGCAACTCAGTGATGACGTGACACAACAGACTTGGTCAAAACTAACTGATCCTCAACGACCCTATATTTATGGCTTGGCTGCCGTATATCAAACTCAAGTTGTCGCCATTGTGCATGTAATTGAACATGACAGTTGCTGGACGCTTAAACCTTATGCCTATTTGCAAGATTTATATACCTTGCCTGAGTACAGAGGGATGGGAATTGCTCAGCAGCTTATTCAGCAGGTGAATCAAACAGCGCAACAGCGTGAATGTGATCGGGTATATTGGCTGACTCATGAAGATAATTTACAGGCACGGCAGTTGTATGATCGTGTCGCAAAAAGAACAGGTTTTATTCAATATCGCAGCCCTGCAACAGCGATGTAAAACGCGCATGCATATTTTTACAAATTTATCGTTTCAGTCATGCAACATACTGTTTTATCTTTAATCCTGTATTTGCAGCAAAAATCTATAAACTAAACCTCATTGAAACGTATCAACACTTTTAGAGATGAACAATATGAACATGAAATCAATTGCTTTAGGTTTGGCTATCGCGTCTGCAGCAACAATGACAATGGCTAAACCAGTGGCTTATCAAATTGACCCAACGCATACTGCTACTGTATTTACTTGGGATCACTTCGGTTTTTCTACGCCATCAGGTAACTTCTCAGACATTCAAGGTACTATCAACATTGATGAGAAAAAACCTGCGAACTCATCTGTTAACGTAACTATTCCATTAAGCAGCATTAACACTAACGTTAAAGCTTTAGATGAGCATTTAATGGTAGCAGACTGGTTTGATGCAGCAAAATACCCAATAATTACTTTCAAAAGTACTAAAGTTGAAACTCAAGACAAGAAAAACTTTAAAATCACTGGTGATTTAACTGTAAAAGGTGTGACTAAACCGGTAGTACTTGATGCCGTATTGAACAAGCAAGGTCCACACCCAATGACTCAGGCGGCGACTGTTGGCTTTAATGCAACAACTTCATTCAACCGTTCTGCATTTGGTATTGCAAGCTATGTACCAAACGTAGGTGATAAAATTACTGTAAACATCACTACTGAAGCATCTGTAGCTGCAAAAAAATAAGCAGATATGATGTGATAAAAGCACCATTGATATGGTGCTTTTTTGTGTCTGTAATTTTAGATGTATTTATACATGTGGCAGATTTTGAGTCTAATATTGAAAGGGATGAAATAAAAATGCGAACCGAAGTTCGCATTTTTATATAGGAGCTTTAGCTTTTAAAATTTAACAAAGCTTAGAAGAAGCCCGCAGGTTTAGTTGAATAGCTCACCAACAAGTTTTTGGTTTGTTGATAATGCTCTAACATCATCTTGTGGTTTTCACGGCCAATACCTGATTTTTTATAACCACCGAAAGCTGCATGCGCAGGGTAAATGTGATAACAGTTCGTCCAAACGCGACCCGACTGAATAGCACGACCTGCACGGTAAGAAGTGTGCGCAGAACGTGACCAAACACCTGCCCCTAAACCGTAAATGGTGTCATTGGCAATTTTAATGGCTTCATCGAAGTCTTTAAATGTGGTCACAGAAAGCACTGGGCCAAAAATCTCTTCTTGGAAAATTTTCATGTCGTTGGTGCCTTTGAAAATTGTCGGCTCAATATAGAAACCGCTGCCAACTTCATGACGC
The DNA here is from genome assembly GCF_051948795.1 of Acinetobacter sp. Lyrl_1. NCBI lineage: Bacteria > Pseudomonadati > Pseudomonadota > Gammaproteobacteria > Moraxellales > Moraxellaceae > Acinetobacter > Acinetobacter sp. Lyrl_1. The sequence continues at coordinate 48,374 of NZ_JAYJLK010000012.1, read as the reverse complement.
TCACCACCACCTGTTAACACTTGTGCACCTTCGGCACGACCTGTCGCAATACAACCCAAGATTTTGTCCTGTTGTTCTTGCGATGCTTGTGCACCAATCATCGTTTCAGTATCAAGCGGGTGACCTGTTTTAATACGTTTAACACGTTCAATGGCTTTTTCAAGGAAACGGTCAGCAATACTTTCCTGCACAAGCGCACGCGATGGACAAGTACAAATTTCACCCTGATTCAGCGCGAACATAGCAAAGCCTTCGAGTGCTTTGTCTAGGTAGTCGTCTTCTTGCGCCATAACATCTTCAAAGAAAAGATTTGGAGATTTACCACCAAGCTCCAAAGTCACTGGAATGATGTTTTCAGTGGCGTATTGCATGATCAATTGACCGACCTGAGTCGAACCTGTGAATGCAATTTTGGCAATACGTGGATTGGTTGCCAATGGGCGACCCACTTCTACACCGTAACCATTGACTACGTTTAGTACGCCAGCAGGCAATAAATCTTGAATCAGTTCGACTAAAACTAAAATGCTGGCAGGGGTTTGCTCTGCAGGTTTAAGTACAATACAGTTACCGGCAGCCAAAGCAGGTGCAAGTTTCCATGTTGCCATTAAAATAGGGAAGTTCCATGGAATAATTTGCCCTACAACGCCCAATGGCTCATGGAAATGATAGGCAATGGTATCTTCATCAATTTCAGAAATTCCGCCTTCTTGGGCACGAATACAGCCCGCAAAATAACGGAAATGGTCAATCGCCAATGGAATGTCGGCAGCCAATGTTTCACGAACAGGCTTACCATTATCCCATGTTTCTGCCACTGCCAATAACTCTAGATTTTGTTCTAAACGATCTGCAATTTTTAACAAAATGTTAGAACGCGTTGTTGGAGATGAGCTGTTCCATTGCGCTTTGGCTTTATGGGCTGCATCTAAAGCCAGTTCAATGTCTTCTGCCGATGAACGTGGGACTTTGGTAAATACTTTGCCATCCACAGGAGAGATATTTTCAAAATATTCACCTTTTACAGGGGCGACCCACTCGCCACCAATAAAGTTTTCGTATTGTGCTTTGAATTGAACTTTTGAACCGGGTTGATTGGGATCTACGTAACGCATAATTCACTTCCTTTGATGGTTTTTTATAATCTGCCGTCATCTTTACCTTTTAGCACAATCCTGTGTCTAAAATCAGGTTAAATTTACGGCTAAGGTATAAGGTACTTTGGTACGCTATTTGTTTAGCATACCAATATAAGGTTGGAAAAAGGTTGGAAAGTTGCAGGTTTACAAGCAATGAACAAATCCTTACAAAAGTAAGCGGTACAATGGATGTAATGCCCACAGGATTGTGAGAATCAATAATGATGAAAAAACAAGACCTATTGGAAAAAAGACAGCATATTGAACAATTTAGACAAAGCAGCAGTTTATCGCCGCTGCATGCGCAGCAAATTCAGCAGAGTATTTTAAAATCATGGCAACGCTCTCAAATTGCTGAAATTCCTGTTGATCGGTTGGCAGCCCCGTTAAATTATAGTCTAACGCATACACATGGTGGTTCGGCCTTACAACGTGCTGTGCAAAACTGTGCAGAAGATTTAAGACATATCGCACAGCAGTCCGACATGGTGGCAGCCGTGGGCGATGTGGGCAGTACAATTATTTGGACGGCAGCGAGCGCGCAAATGCGTAATGTGGCGGAACAGGTGCATTTTGTAGAAGGCGGGCAGTGGCGTGAAGAGTTGGTGGGTACCAATGCTTTGGCTTTGTCACTTAAAACTCAGCAAGCAAGTTGTGTGTTTTCCAGTGAACACTTTATGTCATCGTTACATGACTGGGTTTGTTATGCAGCGCCTATTTTAGACCCTTATTCCAAACAAGTATTGGGTGTAATTGATTTATCGACTACTTGGAAAAACCATAACAGTTTGGGGATGTTGGCAGCAGAACGCTGTGCTTCTTTGATTCAAAATGCACTGCTTGATCAGCAAAAACAGCAGCTTTATATTCGCGCGTTTCGCGTGCCACAGGTGTTATTTAATGGCAAAGTGGTGGTGATGACACCGCGTCAAATTGAAATATTGGTGATTTTAGCACTTTGTCCACAAGGCATGAGTTTAGATACTTTACACCAAGCTCTATATGGTGAGCGTAAAGTCAGTATGGGCACGCTTAAAGCTGAGATGTCTCAATTACGTGATATTCTAGGCGGGATGCTTGGTTCGCGTCCTTACCGAATTTTGGCGCATATAGAAGCCGATTTTTTACAAGCCGAGCAGGCTTTAGATGCTGGTTATGTGCAGTCTGCCTTACAAACGTGTGCAGGAGTATTTTTGGCGAAAACTGAAAGTCCATTTTTATGTGCATGGCGAGATTGCTTAGAATCTCGCCTGAGTGATGCCATTTTTAATGCACAAGATACCGATGTATTGCTAAAACATTTGGCACGCAGCCCTGAAGCGATTGACGCAGTGGAGCGTTTAATTGAATTGATGCCCAAGGGGCATCCTGCACATCAAATTTTATTAAAATACACAGCTTAAGGGATGCATCAAGTCATTTAGCCGTTAATTCACTTCCTTTAGTTCTAGTTTTTAGTTTTATAGCCCCTTGCGGTTTAACCAGTCAAACAAGGACTGATACACTTCCGCACGGACTTCGGGCGCAGAAAGTACCAAATCATGCACACCATTTTCAATTTGGCAAAGCTGAATATCGCCATGCATGTGATGCCCATATTTTTGCATATCTGCAACATTTAAAATTACGTCAGTGCGTTGCGCAATCTCATTCCATTGGCGTGGATAACTACTTTGACTCGCATGCATAATTAAGGTGGGTACACCCAAATGCACACTGGCATGAATTTCTTTTTGCGCTTCATGAATTGCACGTACAAAACTTAATCGCACTTTTGGATAACGCGGTTTCTTCCATTCCAAATTAAATAACCATTCACCATGATATTGTTTGTGTAGACTTGGTACATAAAATGGATTAAGGCGGCTTGGAAATTTCATTTCTGGCAGCAATTTGCCCAATTGGCTCAAACGAGGAATGCCGAATTTTTTCTCAATCTCGCTCATATTGAAATCATAAAAAGGGCTGTTACACCATAAACCACGAATCAGTGGATGATTGGGATGATGTGCTACATATAACGTGGTGATTAATCCACCTGTTGAATGTCCCGCCAAAATTACCGAATCATGTTCTTCTGTGGCAATTTGCTCAAGTGCAGCGGAAATTTCTGCATCATATTCAGACAAGCTGCGCACATTGTACCAATTTTGATGTGACAAATGCGAACGCCCATATTTACGTAAATCTAGGGCATAAAAGTCATAACCATGCTGATTAAACTGGTCTGCCATTTCTGTTTGAAAAAAATAGTCAATAAAACCATGAATATAAAGTACGGCTTTACGGGTTTCCTGTTCGGCTTTTTTGCGTACCAAGGTAGCAATCACTTTGCCTTCATAATCCGAAGGAAAATCCAGCGTCATTTGTTGGTAATCGGCACCCAAAATATCGGGTTGATAGCTTGGTGTTGTTTTTTGTTTTTTACTTAACAGCATAAGGTGTTCGTCATCCATTTTATTTTGACTATATCCTTGATGAGCTGTGCGCATTTGTCAAATTGAATTATGCAAACCCTCTGCATCTAAATCGCTTTAGTTTTATGCTGCGAGTTCATTTTGTTCTGAACAGCAAAAAAAGCAGAACGCATCTGAGATGGTTCTGCCAAAGGGAAGGATAAAAATAAAACAGCAACAGAGGAAAATTGAAAAAAAGGATGGGAGATGCTGAACAAATCTTGATTCACTCAGCAGGAGATTCAAATTACATCGCGGCTTTAAAAATTTCGACCACTTGTGCATGATTGGCTTTACGTGGGTTGGTGAGCATGCAGGCATCTTTTTGTGCATTTTCAGCCATAATCGCCAAGTCATCTTCTTTCACGCCTAACTCTGCTAAACCTGTTGGAATACCAATCGAGCTAGATAGTTCACGAATAGCATCAATCGCGGCATAGGCGGCTTCTGTGGTGGTTAATCCGTCAGTATTGACTCCCATCAATTCTGCAATATCTGCATAACGCTCAGGGCAGGCAATCAGGTTAAATTCGCAAACATGCGGCAGTAAAATTGCATTACAGACGCCGTGCGGCAAGTTGTAGAAACCACCGAGTTGATGCGCCATGGCATGCACATAACCCAATGAGGCATTATTAAATGCCATACCAGCCAAATATTGCGCATAGCTCATGGCATCACGTGCTTCAATATTTTCACCATTTGCCACGGCAGGGCTAAGCCACTGGCTAATCATACGAATAGCTTTTTCAGCGCAGGCATCGGTAATAGGATTGGCTGCAGTTGAAACGTAGGCTTCTACAGCATGGGTTAAGGCATCCATGCCTGTTGCTGCGGTTAAACCTGCAGGTTTGGCAATCATGAGTTTTGGATCATCAATGGCGATGAGTGGTGTGCAGCGCCAATCGACAATTGCCATTTTAACGTGCGTGTCGGTATTGGTAATGATACAGAAACGGGTCATTTCCGATGCTGTACCTGCTGTGGTGTTAATGGCAATTAGTGGAGTCATTGGCACGGTACTTTTATCAATGCCTTCATAATCACGAATATGCCCACCACCTGCGGTAACTAAGCCAATGCCTTTGGCACAGTCGTGTGAAGAACCGCCACCTAAAGACACAATAAAGTCGCATTGATTGGCATTGTAGGCATCGACACCTTTATGTACGTTAATGTCGGTTGGGTTTGGCTCAGCACCTGCAAAGATATGGCTAGCAACGCCTGCTTCGGTGAGATAGCCTGCAATGGTATCGGCTACGCCAAATTTAAACAGTCCTTCATCTGTCACAATCAGGGCTTTTTTAGCACCTAAATTTTGCGCTCTTACGCCAATTTCTTTGGCACAACCAGGGCCGAAGAGAGACACACAAGGAATATAAAAACCGTTGGTTTGATCTGCAATATTTTTAAAAGCCATGCTCAGATTCCTTCTTGCATTGGGTATTGGAATAATGTGTTGTTATCGCGGTGTTGAACCGTGATTTGAGTATTCAATGCTTTGTGGTGAAATCCTACCTACCAAACACCAACCCTATTTTCTGAGTAAATAATGCAAACTAATCAATTGAAATTTATTTGTTTTTTAATGGGTTTTTATTTTTTCTGAAGTTGTGCGCAGGCTATAGGCAAGGGCTTAAATCTTGTTTATAGTGTTTTTGTATCTCTAATTTTAAGGTGTAGATACCGTTCACATAAATTTCAGGTGTAATTCAATTAATAAGTGGCTTAAGCTCGATTGAAGAATTGTCCACTTTTTGCAGATGGAAATAAAAAACAAAAAATAGGGATGTATCACGTGATGGGTCTAGTCGGTGCAATCAAATAAAAATAAGATGACACTTAGATAGACCGCACTTAAGCATGAGGAGCGTATATGCAGCCAATTTGCCAGCATAGCCAGTTGCATGCCGTTGCACAGCAATTGGTTCGTATTTCCAGTGTGGCCGCAGAAATCTATCAAGATCAAATGGATTTGGTTGGACATTTTACAGCACAAAATTTGTTTCGGATCGATCCTTTGCAGCATCGGGTCGAATTGCTGAATGGTCTGTTTAGTCTTGAATTTTATCCGCCAAAATCGCATACAAATTTAATAGAAACTCACTTTGAATTTGCGGGGAAACAGCAAGAAGCATTTGAAGATTTTTTCTTACATGATCTGCATTTTTTGACTGGGGATTTAAAACCGCAGCATTCTTTATTTTTGCGTAATCAGGCGCAGCAATTGCGACAATTGATTCTGCAGCAAGTTTACCTGTGGGTAGATGGTGCAGCACGGGTTAAGCAATTGTTATTGCATTTAGATGCAATGCAGGCACAAATTTTAGATCAGGCATTAATGCAGGCAGACGATCAGTATCAACCAGTATTGACCAAATTTGTGCAGCAAGGGCAGCACATTCCTGAAGATGTTTTAACTAACTTATCGATGCTGTGTGCTTTGGAATTTGTAGAGGGTGAAACCTTTTTGCCAGTGCAAGCACTGATGCAAAGTTATGATGATTTTTGTTTTAGTGCGGCAGAATTTTTACCTAAAGCCATGCATCGTATTTTAAGTATTTCATTTCCTGAACGATTTAATTTGCAGGATTTAATCGATCATCAGGATGATATTCGGTTGTTGTATCGACATGCCGAAGAACATGGGCATTTATTGGGTTTTGCGCGTTTAATGCACCGTGAGGTGTGGCAGCGTTCCGATGCTTTGGCGAAACCGCATTTTTTAAAATCTTGCCCTTTAATTTGGCAAAAGAAAGTCGCCAAACTGCCGTTATTTGATTATCCACGTGCGGTGAATTGGCTGTTTAAACAGTCTGCACAAGTGTTGGATTGGCTTAGTTTAAATATTCATCATACCAGTGTGCGGGTGGCAGTGACTGCGCTCAGTTTTGTCGATTGTAGTCAGGCACATCCACGGATTATTTTGGCAACTTTGCAATATTTTCAATATTCAGCCGCACGTATGTTCATTCAAAGCTGTAATGTATATGCGACACAGCAAGCGTGGTTCGCACATGCGCATAATGTCAGTTTAATGCCGCATGGCGAAAAACAATCGTTGGATGATCCGCGAGTTGCCATTAGTCCTTCTATTTTGTATTTGGATGAGTGGATGACTTTGCTGAAAACCGTGGCACAACATGATGAGCATTTGGTCAAGCATGTATTTCGGCGTTTAAGTCGTGTCATGCAAAGCTATATGTTGTATTTACAGCAAATCACTCAAGATTTACCGACAGCTTTGTTGGACTATATTCAGTCAGAAAGTCAGCAGCAACGTGATTTTTATACGGTATTGCAGCGTTATCAGATTCAGCCTGATGATTTTCGGCAGCGTTTTTATTTACGTGCACACAATACACGTGTTTCGGTATTTGACAGTTATGTGCGCGACTATTTACTGGAATATTTCGTAGCGCATACACATATTCCAAAAAGTTTGAGTTGGTTGGGGTTGTTTCATCAAGCGGTACATTGGCATCAACAAGTGTATAAAGCAGAGCTATTTGCCAAACTGAAAAAAGAAATTCCGTGTAGCACATGGCAGGCGAAAAGCCCGCAGCAAATATTGTACTTTTCAGGTTGGTGTTTTGAAGAACTGACCGATTTAGACCGTATTATTGAAGAATCGAAAAACTTTAAACACTGTTTGGCACTGAGCTATGCCAAAGCCGTGAGTGAAGGACAATATGTGGCGTTTAACATGGCATCACCACATTATGTGCAGCAATTGACCTTGGGCTGTCACTTTAGGAATGGGCAACTTGTGTTTGATCAATTGGAATATCCTAATAATCAAAAAGCAGAACAATTGTTGGTTACCATCGCAGCGCAGTTTATTGCATGGCTGAATCCACAATTACCATCAAAGTCATAAGTTACAAGTCATAAGACAACTGTTGTCGTATTCACGGACTTGAGCCTTAACTTTTGGCTCAAAACTCGTTAGGCTATAGCCGTTCAATCATGGTATAGGTCTTATGAAACAGGAAACTGCACTTAAACTTTTAAAAGCAGGCGAAAATGTCTTTTTAACAGGCTCGGCTGGTGCGGGTAAAACCTATACCCTGAATCAATACATCAATTATTTAAAAGCGCGCAAAGTGCCAGTGGCAATTACGGCATCTACAGGCATTGCTGCAACGCACATGAATGGCATGACCATTCATACATGGGCAGGCATTGGTATTAAAGATTTTTTGTCCGATGCTGACCTGAAAAATATGAAAGAGCGCAAATATCTCAAAGAACATTTAGAAAATGCGCAAGTGCTGATTATTGATGAAATTTCGATGTTGCATGCTAAGCAACTGAATTTGGTCAATCAGGTTTTAAAATATTTTAAAGACAGTGATGACGCTTTTGGTGGTATTCAGGTGATTGTCGCGGGAGATTTTTTCCAGTTACCGCCTGTGGGAAAAAACGATGAGCGCAATCGTGACAAGTTCTGTTTTATGTCAGATGCGTGGGTCGAAGCTAAATTTCGGGTCTGTTATTTAACCGAGCAGCACCGTCAGGGCGATGACTACTTAAATGACATTCTCAATGCGATTCGTGCACAAAGTATTGATCATCAACATATTCAGGCTTTGGAACACACCCGTCATCAAGATATTGGCGACACTTTCACGCGTTTATATACGCACAATATGGATGTGGACAATATCAACTTTAAGCATTTGAATGAAATTGAAACTGAGAGCAAGCAGTTTGATGCCGTGTGTGATGGCAATGAAAAGTTGATTGAAACGCTGAAATCATCGGTACGTGCGCCTGAAATTTTAAATCTAAAAAAACATGCCAAAGTGATGTTTGTTAAAAACAACTTCGATATGGGCTATATCAACGGCAGTTTGGGCGAAGTGATTGGCTTTGAAGAAGATGATGATCACGGCATTTTACCTAAAGTAAAATTGACCGATGGCACAGTATTGTTGGTCGAGCCTGAAACTTGGTCGGTGGATAATGATGCAGGCAAAACCATTGCCAGTTTCCAGCAAATTCCGCTGCGTTTGGCATGGGCAATTACCATCCACAAATCACAAGGTATGACCTTAGAAGCGGCAGAAATCAATCTTAGCCATACTTTTGAAAAAGGGCAGGGTTATGTGGCGTTGTCACGATTAAAATCGTTAAGCGGTTTGCGTTTATTGGGATTTAATAGCCAAGCTTTGGAACTCGACAGTTTAGCGATTAAGGCTGACCGCCGTTTTCAGGAATTGTCTGAAGAAGCTGAAACGCACTATGAGCTGATGGATTTAACACCACAACATAATGCATTTATTCGTCACTGTGGTGGCACGTTGAACGAAACCGAAATTTTGCGCAATGAAAAGAAAATTGCCAAAGGTGGAAAAACCAATTATGCGACTGCCACGTTAGATGAAACCCGCGCTTTATTTGAAGAAGGTTATGATATTCAGGATATTGCAGTAGAGCGAGGTTTAACTCCTGCAACTATTATCAACCATTTGGCACGTTTGCAAAAAGAACAAAATCTGGATATTTCAGTGGCACATCCAGGTGAAGAAGTGGTGGAAGAGGTCCGTAAAATTTATAAGCGATTAATGAAGCGTCAAAATGCAGAGCACTTCAGCGATGATGGCGCAATTAAACTGCGCCCGATTGTTGAAGCGACTAGTCCACGCATGGGCTATGATCAGGTGCGTTTAGCATTGCTGTTTATTCAGTAGTTTAGTCATTTGGATAATGATGACTTATACTGCAATTCTGCATTAAAAATGCCCGCTTAACGTCACATAAAATACTATCGTTTTGAGAAAAACTTCGGTTAAACTGCCATCACTGTAAGCCTTAAAATATAATATTCGGTATGGCATTTACACCGTGGTACACATTTCGAAAATTTGTCTATAACAACTTACACGACGATGACTATGAAACATGGTTTAGTCGTTGCATTAACTATTTTTTAATTTTACTGATTTTAGGCAATGCCAGTGCGGTTATTTTAGAGTCGGTGAATGATGTCTATCTTGCCTATCAGGTATTTTTTGACCATTTTGAAAACTTTTCCATCGCAGTGTTTACGCTTGAATATTTGCTGCGGATTTGGAGTATTGCCGAAAAAGACCCGTTTATTTCGCCGTGGAAACAGCGTGTAAAATGGCTTACCAGCGGTGGGGCAATTATAGATTTGTTGGCGATTCTACCTGCTTATATTAACTTCTTTGTGCATCTAGATTTACGGTTCCTAAGAATTTTACGTTTGCTGCGTTTGTTAAAACTGACACGTTACTTTGTATCATTGCAAATTTTATTAAGAGTGATCGAACGGGAAAAAGGATCATTTCAGGCAGTCATTTTTATTCTCTCTATTATGATTGTGATGTCTGCCGCAGGTGTGTATGTGGTGGAAAGCAAGGCACAGCCTGAAGCCTTTAGCTCAATTCCCGCTTCGATGTGGTGGGCAGTGGTGACTTTAACCACAGTCGGTTATGGCGATGTCACACCAATTACTCCTTGGGGCAGAATTTTAGGTGCGTTAATTACGGTATTGGGTGTCGGCTTGGCAGCATTGCCTGCAGGTATTTTAGCCACAGGTTTAGCCAACGAACTTGAACAACGTAAGCAGCATTTAGGGTTGAAATTTAGAGAGCTATTGCAAAATAGTGAGATTGATCTGTTAAATGATCAAGAAAAAATTGAAGATTTACGCAAACAAGTCGGTTTAACCACTGAGCAAACCCAAGATATTTTATTGCAGTTAATTCGTGAGCGTCGTGAAGAAGAGCTGCGTTTAGAACAGGAGCCTTATAAATACTGCCCACATTGTGGAGAGAAGTTGTCGGAGTAAGCTAATATCTGAACTAGGCAAGCAAAGGGAGGGTGTATGCAATATTCAAAAAATACGATAGCGAAGGCTTTGTTTCTTGCCCCTTTGCCATTACTTTTTTGTATAGCGCTGTTTTTCATCGTTGTGAACCGTGAATATAGCTTTTACGCTATTTCGGTGGTTTTTTTGGGGCATTTGCTCGTGTATTTAGTGTATTGCATTTTAATTGTGCCATTCACTTTTTTACTTTCCCTGCTTTTAAACCGTGACCACGCTTTGAATTTATTGACGATTTGTATCAGTGCTTTTGTTTTCGCTATCCCTTTTTTTATGTTGCTTGGATGGGCACATACAGGTACGGTTTCGAGCGAGTGGTGGAAAATGTATAGTGATATCATTACTATTTTAATGGTCTTACTGCCAAGTGTGTGTTACTGGTTGTTTTTAATGAGATTTAATACAAAAAATAATATAACAGCGAATTAATTCCAGTATTTATTTATCTATTTCGACAATGTGAGTGATGGCTCTAAAAATTTTTAGCAGATGTTCATAGTCAGTATCAACCCATTTTTAATTTATCAAGTTGTTATATCGTTGCAGTTAGATGTCTTACATAGAGTCAAAAGAATTACTGCTTGACCAACTAATCTGCATGCTGAATGCCATACTATTTCTATGGAATTGTATTGATTTCGTAGTAAATATCATCGAATAAAAACTAAGATGAAGAAAACTCATTATTTACATGCTAAGATTAAATTAATTCATTATTAAATTGAATCATGTTTGGCTTTGTTTCTTATTTTGCAAAATAAAAATGCGACCTAGGTCTAAACATGCAGTCAATAACTTGAAAAACTAGGAACAAGCAATGCTTGAAATTCGCCACTTAAAAACGCTATCAGCCCTGCGTGAACATGGTTCTTTGGTTGCTGCCGCCAATGATTTATGTCTGACGCCATCTGCCATTTCTCACCAACTCAAAGAACTAGATCATTGGTATGGCGTAGAAGTGGTGAACCGTCGTAGTCGCCCTGTGACATTTTCCAATGTCGGACAGCGTTTATTGAAACTGGCGGATGATGTCCTGCCACAAATTCAAATCACCCAAACTGATATTACCCGCATTGTGCATGGTCAAACGGGGCGAATTATTTTTTCTTCGGAATGTCATAGTTGCTTTGACTGGTTGATGCCGCTGCTGAATCAATATCGTCAGCAATACCCTGATGTAGATTTAGATTTTGCTTCAGGTTTTGAAGCCAATCCGCATGAATTATTGCAAAACGCAGAATTTGATTTATTGATTACCGCAGACCCGATTGCCTTAAAAGGTATCGAATATTTTCCAATTTTTGAATATGAATCGCGTTTGGTGTTGTCAAATACTCATCCTTTAGTACGTGCCGAGCGCATTACCGTACAGGAGTTGGCAGAAGAAACCCTGATTACCTATCCTGTCGATAAACACCGTTTAGATATTATGTCTAAGCTATTCATTCCAGCCAATATTCAGCCAAAAGCTATTCGTACTACAGATTTAACCCAAATGTTGATTCAACTGGTGGCGAGTGGGCGAGGGATTGGCGCATTGCCAGATTGGGTGGTGAATGAATATGAGCAAAAAGGCTGGGTAACTTCACGTCGTTTAGACTGCGTTGCTGCGGGAGGATTACGCCGTACCTTGTATGCGGGTTATCGTAGCGAAGAAAAAGAAAAGTGCTATTTTGAAGGCTTTTTGAAGCAATTAGAGAAATTTTCCCAAAAACGCACGCAGTATTATTCAAGTTAAAAATCGTACGATCAGCATCGTAAAGAGAATGCTAATTTATCGCTAAAAACACTAAGCTCATCTAAATCTCCACTAAAAACGGTGAGATGTTCTTGCTAAGCTTGCCTTGCGAAAATTAAGGGAGAGCGCAGTGAGTTCGGTACGTTGGCTGACAAAGGATTTGTGGATTGTTGCTGCGGGTTTTATGGCAGCAATGCATATTGGCAAGTTGCCACCGACTGTACCCATCCTACAAGCTGAACTCGGAATTAGTTTGGTTCAGGCAGGTTTTTTGCTGTCTTTGGTACAAGCTGCGGGCATGTCTTTGGCGTTGTTGCTAGGCAGTTATACCGCAAAAATTGGCTTAAAACGCTGTGTACTTTTGGGTTTGTCTTTATTGGCAGGTGCAAGTTTTGTTGGTGGTTTTGTACATAGCTTTTCCGCACTATTAAGTCTGCGTGTAATTGAAGGTTTTGGCTTTTTACTGATTACACTCAGCGGCCCTGCATTTATTCGTCAACTGGTTGCAGTGGAGCAGTTGCCTGCCAAAATGGGGCTGTGGAGTGCCTATATGGGCGGTGGGATGGGTATTGGTTTACTAAGTACGCCGTTTTTACTGACCATCTTGGATTGGCAAGGCGTGTGGATGTGTTTGGGATTGTTATCCTTTGCGCTCGCAATCATCATTTATAAAGCCGTACCGAGTGTGCAGATCAGCACGCAAGCCATTGCCATCTTTGAACTGATTAAAAGCACTTTGAGCCATCCACCCGCATGGATATTGGCTTTGGTTTTTGGTGTTTATGCAGGGCAGTGGTTCAGTTTGGTGGGTTTTTTGCCGACCATTTATCAGCAATATCAAATATCTTTACAAACCGCAGGTGTGCTCACAGCTATGGTTGCAATGGCAAATGCGGTGGGTACATTTGTATGTGGGTTGTTATTACAGCGTGGGCTGAGAGCGCAAGTGTTGATGCAAATGGGTTTTGCGGTATTGATGCTATGCGCACTGAGTTTTTATATTTTGCGTGATGTTTTACCATTCATTGTGCAGTTTTTATTGGTCATCCATTTCTCTTTATTTGGTGGTTTAGTCGCAGCTGTGGTATTTGCGCAAGTACTTAATTTTGCACCACAACCGATTGCGATTAGTACCACCGTAGGTTTGGTGTTGCAGTGCTCGGCAATTTCACAATTTTTATTGCCGCCTGTGGTCGCAGCTATCGTATCTGCCACAGGAACATGGCTTTGGGTTGGTATTTTAATGGCCGTTTTATCTGCAATGGGAATGATATTAACATCTATCTTGTTTCGCAAAGTGGCTTAGATTTGGATGGTTTTTATTGAAATTGGTTGATACAAGACGATGAATTCAAGCAAAACCATCTAAACCAAGCGTCCCTAAATCTATGTTAAGAATAGCCAATAAACAAGGTGAGAATTCCTGCTGCAATCAGTGGTCCCACAGGCACGCCACGTAGCACAGCAACACCTGCGACTGTACCAATCAATAAGCCTGCGACCACATCAGGCTGATTGGTCATGAGCTTGACACCACGCCCGCCTAACCATGCCACAAAAACACCAATTGCAATCGCAAGTAAAGATTTCCAACTCAGGAAAGATTTTAGAATTGCTTCGCCTGGAAGTTTGCCACTGGCAATGGGTGTCAGTACGCCAATGGTGAGAATGATAATGCCCAGATTTAAGCCATGCTGCTGCAATAGTGGGAAAAATTCACTTAGCGGCGTAATTCTAAAAACAATCAGTACTGCTGCGGCAATGGTCACAGCCGTATTTTGGCTAAAAATACCGCATGCGAGTAGAACGATCAGCACCATCAGGTTAAGGTCTAATTGAGAGAGCATGGTGATCCATAAAAGGGGAAATAAATTGGAAAAGTGCAGTTATTGTAATTGTTTTGAACTACAAGCGGGCAAGGTACGCAATGTGTTCAGAATTTACGGTGTATTTGGTTTAGAATAGCAGCAAATATATTTATACTTTTTATCATTAGGTCGCTCATCATGTTGTTGGAAAAAATGTTGCAATCACAAGGCTTTGGATCACGTAAACATTGCCAACAACTCATTAAAAATGGTGCAGTCACCATTATGGGCGAAACCCAGACCAATCCTAAATTCGCGATAAAAATTGCGCCTGAAACGGTTTTGCAATTTTCGGTGTATGGGCAAAATTATCAATATCGTGAAAAGGTCTATATCGCCTTACATAAACCACAAGGCTATGAGTGTTCGCATCAGGCGACCCATCATTTTAGTGTGTTTGACTTGTTTGATGATGTATTGCTGAATCGTGGTTTGCAGTGTGTTGGACGCTTAGATCAGGACACCACAGGGCTGTTATTGCTGACGGATGATGGACAGTTTTTACAAGCATTGACCCATCCTAAAAAGCATGTGGCAAAAGTGTATGCTATGAACACCGCAGACCCGATTAATGCAACACAAATCCAGCAACTTGAGCAGGGTGTCGCATTGCGCAATGAATCAGGGACATTTGCTGCAACAGAGGTACAACAGCTTGCTGAACATGAATTGCAGATGACCATTCATCAAGGTGTTTATCACCAAGTTAAACGTATGCTGGCAGCAGTGGGCAATAAAGTAGAACAATTACATCGTCAGCAAGTTGGTGCATTAAACTTGACTGATTTGGCTTTAGATGTGGGTGAATGGATGTATTTAAGCCCTGAACAAGTCGAATTGGCAAAAAACCGTATGGAATAAATGAGGTTCTGCTGAACTTTCATCAATAGCTTATGATCAATGGCTTACGTCAGATTAAATTTAAACCCTTTGCCTAAAGCCGTAATCGTCAGATCAGGTGACTATTTTAAAAAGCAGTGATAAGTCTGGAATTCATCATCTTTGACAAAGCCCATCTTTTCATACAATTGGTGGGATTGGTAATTACTTTTTTGTGTTTCAAGGCTAATCCGTAGCGCATTTTCATGTCGTGCAAATAAAATTGCAGTATCAATGAGCTGTTTGGCCGAACCTTGTCGTCTAAAAACAGGGGTGACATAAACGTCATCTAAAATATAGTAGGTCGAGCAGGCAACCGAAGAAAAGCCTAAATAAAGTAATACAAATCCAGTGATTTTTTGATCTTTGATATGAATGAAAATCACACTTTCCTGATTTTCAAAACGCTGTTTTAAGAATGCTGCTGAAAGGCTTAAATTCGAGGATGCACCATAAAACTGACGATACTCATCGAACAATACAGCAAGCTGGTCTAAGTCTTCTAAAGTGGCACGTCTTACAATCATTACGATACTCCATGCTTTTTTATTGTCCTTGCATGAAGCATAGCTAAGTTTTTAAAGTAAATTTTTAAAGAATTGTTTAAAAATGCAACACTGTTAATTTTTGTCAGTTTCACCCAAAATTGCATTGAGTTCATCAAACAAGTCTAGATGTTCATCATCCAGTTCAAAATCTTCAACACTATTATTGCCAGTTACAGATGCTTCATTGCTTGGGGTTGCATCCACTAGCGTTGCTTTTTGCTCTTGTTTTAATTTGCGTAACTTAATCAATTGTTCCAGATTAATATTCTGATTTTCAATTGAAAAGGGAATTGATTTAGTCAGCACGACTTGCTTAAAAAACAAACGTACCGCTTGCGCAGGCGTAATCCCCAACTGTTTAAACACAGCAAAGGCTTGTTTTTTCTCTTGAGAGTCCAAGCGTACTTGATAGACTTCAGTTTTTCTCATAATTTTTAATAGAAGGAAATAGATTTAAATTTTAGCAATATTGTAAACAATTCATTTGTAATTTCAATATGACTACAACGAAAATCCACTATTTTGTAATGACAAACATATTACAATGTCAATTCTTGCTGTGCGCTAAAGTGGAATTGTTGCTGGCTAATCGGGTCAAAAAAACTTAAATGCTTGGCAAGCAATTGTAGCGGTGCAGAAAAATCATCTGCTTGTTTGTGCTGTAAAATGGGATAAAACGGGTCGTTCTTAATCGCAATACCTAAGCTATTTAAATGCACACGCAGTTGGTGCTGCTTGCCTGTTGTAGGCTTTAATTCATATTTTGCCCATGTTTGATTATGTTCAAGCAAACGAATTTCTGTTTCGCTGTTAGGTGTGCCTGCCACGACGTGCATCAAATAAAAAGGTTCACCTTTTTCCATGCGTAATTGCACAGTACATGGTAGTGACAAATTAGCTTGATAAGGCGCAATGGCATGGTAGGTTTTTTGCACCTGACGTTCTGCAAATAATTGCTGATACACCGCCCGAGTTTCTGGTTGTTTGGAAAACAGCACCACACCCGCAGTTTCGCGGTCTAAACGATGAATAGGTGTGAGCTGCTCATTCTGTGTTTGTTTTTTTAAGCGTACTAATAGGGTTTCTTGTACATATTGCCCTGTAGGGCTCATGGTCAAAAAATGTGGTTTATCTACAACCAATAAGTGTTCATTTTCAAATAAAACTTGATGCTGAAAAGGCACGGCAACTTCATGCGCTAAAAAACGATAATAAAAAATATCCTGATGTGCGCTATAAGGTGTATCTAAATCTAAACGCTTGCCTTCGGCATCATAAACCAGACCATCCTCAAAGCGTTGCAGCCATTCCTGTGCAGAAATATGGGCAAACTGGGCACATAAATAACGAAAAATTGATTCAGGCTGCGTGCTTAATTTAGGTAAATGCAATTTGCTGGCGCTCACACCATCTAGCATGGGTGGAACAAATGTGTTGGGATGAGTCGACTTCATCTGCAAATTGCTCATATTCAGGTGGGAGAGTTTCTTTTTCATCATATTGGAAATAGCCTAAGCAGCTTGGGTGCTAAGCTTAACAATATTGATCATTGCCTTGTCTAAGCTTGTTATAAATTGTCCACATTTACACAGTTTTATCCATCAGTACATAGGCTTTAAAGCAGTGCGATGCTATCATAATTGGTCTTTTGAATCATGTCGTGAGCGTTATGCAGTATTCATTTAATTTGGTTTTAAATAATGAGCAAGATACCCAAAATCTGGCGCAGGTTTTGGCAACGCATTTTCGTTCGGGTGTGATTTATTTAATTGGTGATTTAGGCGCAGGAAAAACCACTTTATCGCGCTATTTTCTACAGAATTTGGGGCATCAGGGCGCGGTTAAAAGCCCGACTTACACTTTGGTAGAACCTTATCAAATACAAGGACAAGATATTTTTCATTTTGATTTATATCGTTTAAATGATCCTTATGAATTAGAGCTGATGGGCATTCGTGATTATTTAGAAACTCCAAATGCTTTGTTTTTATTTGAATGGCCATCAAAAGGTGGCGATGAAATTCCGCCCGCAGACCTGATCATTGAAATTAAAAAATCGGAAGATGAATTAAGCCGTACTGCAACGCTAAGTTCGTCTTCGGTTGCATTACAACAAGCTTTGGAGCAACAATTTAATCATGCCTAATGATGTGTTAAATCTACGTCGGATCCACACGCTTGAACCTGCCTTAGCCAACCAAATTGCTGCAGGTGAGGTGATTGAACGTCCTGCCTCTGTGGTCAAAGAACTACTAGAAAACTCCATTGATGCAGGTGCAACCGAGCTAATTATTCGGGTGGCACAAGGCGGCAGTACACTCATTGAAATTATTGATAATGGTCGTGGCATTCATGCTGAAGATTTGCCTTTGGCGGTGACTCGTCACGCGACCAGTAAAATTCAAACGGCTGATGATTTACATGCTATTGTCAGTTTAGGCTTTCGTGGTGAAGCACTGGCATCAATTGCAGCAGTATCGCGTTTGACTTTGGTCAGTAGCCAAACTGAAGATGGTGTCGGTTATCAGGTCGAAGTCAATGGCACTGCCTTTGACCATCAAGATATTCAGGCCGTTGCTGCACAAAAAGGCACACATATTCGGGTACAGGATTTATTTTTTAATGTGCCTGCACGACGTAAATTCCTGAAAAAAGCGGGTACAGAATTCGGACATATTGAAGAAATTGTGCGTCGTTTGGCACTGACACATTTCGATATTCGTTTTGTTTTGGAACACAACGACAGCATCAAACTGAATTTACCCATTGCAGACAGTGGCGAATTGCGTTTTCAGCGCGTGCAGCAACTTTTAGGACGAAACTTTGTCGAAAATGCCTATTGGATAGATGCTGACAGTGTCACCATGCACTTATCAGGTTGGTTGGGGCATCCTTCCGATGCACGTTCACAAGCCGATCTGCAATATGTGTATGTGAATGGGCGTATTGTTAAAGACAAGACCATTTCCCATGCTTTACGCATGGCTTATGATGGTATTTTGCATGGGCATCAACATGCGGCATATTTACTGTTTTTAGAAGTTGAACCTGAAAATATTGATGTCAATGTGCATCCAACTAAGCACGAAATCCGCTTTTTAAATCAGCGTGAAGTGCATGAGTTTGTACGGCATTATGCCAAAGAAACCTTGGCACAATTTCAAACTGCAACAGCTGATCTTGCGACCGCAATGAAAGCCGACCCAGTAGAGCAGGCAGCACCTTATGTCGTACAACCACGTTACCAAGAACAATTTCAGCTGCACAAATCTGCGCAGACCAACCCTTTAAATTCATATGAACAAACGGTAGATGCAGATCACGTATCCAATCCAGCAGCATCGGGTACTGATTTACTTACCGAGTTTGATCGTAGCCATCCGCAAACTGTGCAATACGGCCAAGCGATGCAAGGCAGTTATCAAGGCTCACAACAACTGAATAATGCCTTAAAAAGCTATCTCGCACCTTTACGTGATGTCGACCCTCAAGATTCAACTAGCGTAGCGTATGAATCGACGACAGCTGTAGATGAACACCCGCTAGGGATTGCGATTGCACAATTGCACGGTATTTATATTCTGGCGCAAAATAGCGAAGGTTTGATTATTGTCGATATGCATGCAGCACATGAACGTATCGTTTTACAACAGATGAAAGCCGCTTGGGATAAACCTGAATTTTGGACTTCGCAGCAATTGTTGATCCCCAAAGTCATCAGCATTAGCCGTATGCAAGCCATGCGGGTGGATGATTTAAAAGAACAATTGGCACGATTGGGCTTGGAAATAGACCAATATGGTGATGAACAGGTCATTGTGCGCGGTGTGCCCGCGATTTTGCATAAGGCAGATTTTGCTGAGTTAATTCCTGAATTACTGGATGATTTAGATCCGAATGATGAAGCGCAAGCCTTGTTGCAAAAGCGTGATCATATTTTGGCAGGAATGGCATGCCATAGCGCAGTACGTGCACACCGAATGCTGAGCCTTTCTGAAATGAATGCCTTGTTACGTCAAATGGAACAAACTGAATTTGCCAGCCAATGTAATCATGGTCGTCCAACATGGCGTGCTTTTCCATTGGTTCAATTAGATAAACTTTTTGCTCGAGGAGAGTAGTGTTACATGTCAAAACAATTGCCGGTCATCAATTTAATGGGACCAACTGCAAGTGGTAAAACTGCTTTGGCATGTGAACTCTATGAACTAGGTCATTTTGAGCTAATTTCAGTCGATTCTGCGCTGGTTTATCGAGATATGGACATTGGTACAGCCAAGCCGACTAAAGCGGAGCAGGCGCGTTATCCGCACCATTTGATTGATATTATCAGCCCGCTTGAAGTGTATTCTGCTGCGCAATTTGTTGAAGATGCCTGCGCCTTGATTGACGATATGCATGCGCGTGGCAAAACCCCAATTTTAGTGGGCGGAACCATGCTGTATTTTAAGGCATTGCTTGAAGGTTTATCTTCAAATTTACCCAGCGCCAATTACCAAGTACGTGCTGAAATTGAAGATAAAGCCGCGCGTGAAGGTTGGGAAGTTGTATATGCAGAATTATGCGCGGTAGATACATTGGCGGGACAAAAATTTAAAGTGTCCGATAAGCAACGTATTATTCGTGCACTAGAAGTTTATAAATTAACAGGAACGCCAATTACCCAACTGCAAGCGGAACAACCTAAAAATGTACCATATCGTTACACTTTTCATAACCACGCCTTAGTGCCTGATCGGGTAGAATTACATCAGCGTATCGAAAAACGCTTAGAGATTATGTGGGAAATGGGTTTTTTGAATGAGGTGCGTCATCTTATTGAAAAATACGATTTAGATGCAAATTTACCATCCATGCGCTCTGTCGGTTATCGTCAAGCTTTAGAGTTTTTACAAAAAGGTGATGAAAGTCGCGGAAAAATGCAGGAAATGGAGGATAAGGCGCTATTCGCAACACGACAACTTGCGAAACGTCAATATACTTGGCTCAGATCGTTGCAAGAATCGCATAAATTTCACACATATTTTACGATAAAGCAGGCTCAAGAAGACTTGCGAAACTGCTACGGATAAAGCAAAATT
This sequence comes from Acinetobacter sp. Lyrl_1, assembly GCF_051948795.1. NCBI lineage: Bacteria > Pseudomonadati > Pseudomonadota > Gammaproteobacteria > Moraxellales > Moraxellaceae > Acinetobacter > Acinetobacter sp. Lyrl_1. Next base: position 27,809 of record NZ_JAYJLK010000012.1, on the reverse strand, counting down.
TACACACTGTCTTTTTTATAATTTTTAATTGAAAAATAAAGATAGTTTTTGCGCTGATTTTTAATTATTTTTGGAGTTATAACATGTCTAAAGGTCAAACTTTACAAGATCCGTTCTTAAATTCTCTCCGTAAAGAACGTATTCCTGTTTCTATCTTCCTTGTGAACGGTATCAAGCTACAAGGTCATATTGAATCTTTTGACCAATATGTTGTTTTATTGAAAAACACGGTAAGCCAAATGGTTTACAAACATGCAATTTCTACAGTTGTTCCTGCACGTAATCCACGTCCAGCGGGTGCACCAGCAGGCGGTCAAGGCGCAGGCTTTGGTGGTCAAGGTGGCGGCTTCGGTGGTCAAGGTGGTGGCTTCGGTGGTCAAGGCGGCTTCGGTGCTCAAGGTGGTGGCTTTGGCGGTCAAGGTGGCTTCGGTGGTCAAGGTGGTGGCTTCGGTAGTCAAGGTGGTTTCGGTGGTCAAGGCGGCGGCTTCGGTGGTCAAGGTGGCTTCGGTGGTCAAGGTGGCTTCGGTGGCGGTCAAGCAACTGGCGGTTTTGACAACGATTCTAAATTTGAAGAATCTTCAGAAGACGATAACAACCGTTAATTGATCTTCTTAAAAAACCTCTCGAAATGAGAGGTTTTTTTATGTCTATGGTTTTTTTATCAAAGTCGTATTTTGGTAGTGGCTAAGATGAAGTGCATATGGTAAAAAAGCATAAAAAACCAGTGTTGCTACACTGGTTTTAATTTTGGAAATAGCAGAAAACTTAAGCTTAGTTTTTCTTGCGGTCTAAGCTTGGGTCTTTAATTTCTACAAAAGCATTGTTACGTGTTTCACGTAACCAGCTATCCAATTCAGTATCAAACTGGCGTTCACCTAGTATTTGACGTGCCATACGTTCTTGGTATTCACGAGTCATATCTTGCTGGCGTGTATCGGTCACTTGCAGTACATGCCAACCAAACTGGGTTTGGAATGGTGCGCTAATTTCACCTTTTGCAGTATTTTTCATTTGATTTTCAAATTCTGGCACCATCACGCCAGGATTCACCCAGCCTAGACTGCCGCCATCACGTGCAGAGCCAGCGTCATTAGAGAACGTCGCTGCTAAGGTTGCAAAGTCTTCACCCGCTTTTAAACGGTTGTGAATACTGTCAATCATGTGTTTCGCATTTTCAGGGCTTACGACTTCACTTGGCTGAATCAAGATATGTCGAGTTTGATATTGTGGAACTAGTGCACGTTGCTCAGTACTTTTGCGCTCTAAGAGCTTGACCACATGAATACCATCACGGACTTCAATCAGTTCACTGGTTTGACCTACATTTAACGGTGTAATGCGTGCAGCAAGTTCTGCAGGAATATCCGTTAGGTTACGTAAACCCATGTCTGCAGATTGTACGGTTACACCATTGCCTGTGTATTTTTTGCTAATGGCTTGAATATCGTTGCTTTGTGCCAATTCAGCTTTTACTTTTTGCGCAACTTGTGCGGCATTTTCTGCTCCAGAAACACGCACATGCAAAATATGGACTTGGTTGCCTAAGGCAGCCTGACCTTGTGGGGTTTTCAGAAAGTTATCAACGTCTTGATCGCTAATTTGAATACGTGACATCACCACTTGCTGACGCAAACGATTCATAGCTAAATCTTCGGCAATACGATTACGTAAAAACGCATAACTGCCTGGTGCAGATTTATCTAATTTTTGCTGAAAAGTTTCTAGGCTGTTTGCGCCATTTTGCTGTGCAACTTTTAAAACTGCTTCATTTAAAGATTTTTCATCAGCTTTAATGTTATAGCGTTTGACTTGCTCTAATTGCGCTTGGCGTACAATCAGTTGTTCTAAAGCTTGTTGTTCTAAAATGTGTTGTGGTGGAACAGGGCGCTTTTGCATCTCAAGTTGTTGTTTGAGTTCAACCACGCTTTGCGCTAAATCACTTTTTAAAATGACACTATTGTCAACTACAGCCACAATTTGATCATTCGCAGCAAATGCAGGCAGCGCTGCTGTCATGCAAAGTGCTAAGGTTGATGCTTTTAAAAATCGTTTTAACTGTTCTGTCTTCATTAACGTTGTGTCCAAGATTGATTAATTTTATTAAAACCTAAAATACGGTTTTCAAGCAAAGATGCAAGTTTATTATTGAAACCGCCTAAACCTTTCAAATTTAATTCCGCCATAATGGCACGTTTTGGTTTTACACCGGCATCGGTAACATCATCTAAATCGTTATAGTAAGAGCGACCATAGACTGAGATGCCCCAACAGCACGACTCATAGTTCACACCTAGCAAATATTCACGCGCAACGCTGTTGTCTAGGTCATATTGAGCATGACCTAAAATGCGCCAGTTGTTGTGAATAGGTTGAATAAACGATGCCACAACTTGATCATAATGATCTTGACGGTTTGGAATAACACGGCGGTTAATATAACCAAAGCTATATAAGTTGCCTTGATCACCCGTGTAAAGCATATTGACACTGCGCTGTGCATTGTCGCCATTTGACATCCATGCAGCATTGGCACCCACACTAAGGTTTTGGCTTAGCTGACTGGTTAGGCTAACAATTGGCCCAGTACGGTTTTCCGTATTAAATTCGTCTTCGGTATTATCCAGCGTGACACGACGATCTTCAAAGTAAAAACTTTGACCAATTCCTGCTCTAAGGCGTTCTAAACCAATTTCATCAAACAGGCTATAGCTTAAACCCAAAGACAAAAAGTTGTTATCTTCTAAACGGTCATGACCATAGAAACGGTTTGGACTGAACAGCTGGTCATAATTAATAGAAGCGGTTACAGAGTCAAAGTTCGGGTGGTCGTTTTGATTGCGGTACGGTGCATAGGCATAGAACGCGCGCGGGGTGATGGTTTGCAAGAAGCGACCATCTTTTTCAAAGGTAATCCCTGTATCTAAAGTGAATTGCGGAACAGTAACCGACTCACTTTCACTTGAAGAATTATATTGATCTAGCGCGTTTCGAGTGTCTTTGTCGTAGAAGGTGTTGATGTTACGTAACGATACTTCAGGAATTACAAATGACCACGGGTTACGGTAGTTGTAACGTACTGCAAACTCATTATAAATACGTGTACCACTAGGTTCGCCTACATCCAATGCGCCAATATCTTTTTTGAAGTAAGCCGTGTCGTTATTAAATTCGACTTGGAAGCCTTGAGGATTGCCCGTTTTATAGTTCAATAAGAATTGGGGTAAACGTGCATAAGGACGTTTTTCATATTCAATAGATTGATCAAGGGTTTGGAAATCTTCAACTTTGAGCTGTGCTTTTAAACCCGGAATGCCGTTACGATAGTTAAGTTCCCAAGCACGACGTAAATTAAGATCGGTTTTGGAGTTAGGATTATTATTTAAATCGGCAAAGTAATCTTTGTCCGATGCATAGTTATATTCTAAGTTGGTTGAAAATTGTTCGTTGATTTGCCAGCCGTGTAAAAAATGTAAGTCTTTACGGTCTTGGTCATCATATTTGGCATCCGATGCTAAATAACCGCCCCAAATTTTACCTGAACCAAAATTTTCAGTTAAATAACGGAATTCACCTTCTAGCATCGCGCCACGATCGCCAATATAACGCGGGCTAACGGTAGCATCAAAATTCGGTGCTAGGTTCAAATACACAGGTACAGAAAGTTCGACACCACCATCATTGGTAAAACCAAAACTTGGGGTCAAAATACCTGTCGTGCGGCGGTCGTCAATCGGAAAGTTAAAATAAGGCACAGCCATGACCGGTACATTTTTTACATATAGTTTTGTACCGCGTGTTTCACCGCGTCCAGTTTCCTGATTGAGCTTAATTTCGTTGGCTTGAATTTTCCAGGTTGGCGCTTGCTCGGGTGGGCAGGTGCTGTAGGTGGCGTTATTGAGTACCATGGTATTGGTTGAGGTACGTGCAATTTTTTCTGCCATGCCATGCGCATGCTGTTCTTCAGCAATATAAAAACTGTTATTTAAATCGCCTTGCTGAGTTTTAAGGTTGTAGTTAATTTCATCACTTTGCGCAAGTAAACCAGCTTGTGCCATTTGTACACGACCTTCGGCTTTGGCAAAGGTTTGGGTTTGATCAATGGTAATTTTATCGGCGCGAATTTGACGGCCTTGCTGGTCAATCAGGACATTGCCTTCCAAGACGGAATCGCCATTTGGGTCATAGTGACCATAATCGGCAGTAACGGTAGAGGTCGCTTCTGCAGCATCTACGGCAACGGTGCTTGAGCTGATCGGCGTCAGCCAAGCACCTTTGCAATAAGCCGAGCTGGCTGTGTTACCAAATTGTTGTTGCGCTTCGGGCGTTGCTTTATCAACATAATATTGCTCAAAGAATTGCTGACCTGGGTAAGTCTCTTGAATACTTTGTTTAAGCCGTTGGTTGTCAATATGACTGACCGATGAAGCCTGATCTGCTGTCTGTGCATAACTGGAAACAGAGTGACCACATAACAGAGTTAAGACCGCAGTCGCTAAAGGATTAAATTTAAACTGATGCTTCATTTATCTCATCAACCAAGAGTGCTTAATCGCAATTAATTATTGTCGCATCATAGAGAAAAAGCGCAGAAGTAGCTACACTTAGCACTTTAAAAACTCAGCCTGTATTAGAATTTATTGCAAATGAATACACAACGCGAACAATTGATACAAACATGGATAACATCTGTACTTGGTTCAGATCAATTTGAAACTCATTTTTTAGCAGGCGATGCAAGTTTTCGTCGTTACGCACGAATCAAGTTGAATAATAAAACATTTATGCTCATGGATGCACCACCAGAAAAAGAAGATTGTGGTCCTTTTGTGACGATTGATGAATTTTTTGCTGCCCATGGCGTGCGCGTGCCAAAAATTGTAGCTAAAGACCTGACACAAGGCTTTTTGTTGCTTGAAGATTTTGGTGATGTCTTGTTATCCACCTTGCTGAATGATCAGACTGTAGATGACTATTATGCGCAGTGTTTTAAACAACTGATTCAATTGCAAGGCATTGATGGTACCGCACATTTCCCTGAATACTCGTATGACAAACTGATCAGTGAAATGGAACTACTCACCGACTGGTTATTGCCTGCCTTACAGATTCAGCCAAGCGCAGAAGAAAGTGCCTTAATTAAACGTACTTTTGCTATTTTAGCCAATGCAGCTGTGGCACAGCCGCAAGTGATTGTGCATCGTGATTTTCATAGTCGTAACTTAATGAAAGTAGGCGATGACACGGAACTTGGTGTGATTGATTTTCAGGATGCGGTCATTGGTGCAGATACATACGATTTAATTTCGATTACCCGTGATGCTTATGTGCAGTGGAATGCTGAGCATGTGTATCGTTGGTTTAAAATGTTCTATGACTTGTTGCCAGCAGCATCTAAGCAAGACCGTGATTTTGAACAATTTAAAAAAGATGCCGATATGATGGCGATTCAGCGTCATATCAAAATTTTAGGTATTTTTGTGCGTTTATTTGAGCGTGATGGTAAATCGGGTTATCTCAAGGATTTACCGCGCGTAATGTGGTATTTACTTGAAGAAAGTAAACCTTATCCAGAATTACAACCATTTATGCACTTTATTCACACGACAGTAATGCCAAAATTTACTGCTAAATATGGTCAGTATGAGGTGGTTGCCTAAATGAAAGCCATGATTCTTGCCGCAGGAATGGGCAATCGTATGCGTCCTTTAACACTGCATACGCCTAAACCTTTATTGGAAGTCGGTGGAAAACATCTAATTGTGTGGCACATCGAAAAATTACAAAAGATGGGTGTGCAGGAAATTGTCATCAATACGGCATGGTTGGGTGAAAAACTCGCAGATGCTTTGGGTGATGGTTCTCAGTTTGGTGTGAAAATTTTGTGGTCGCATGAAGGCGAAGGCTTAGAAACGGCAGGTGGCATCATCAATGCGTTGCCATTATTGGGCAATGAACCTTTTATATTGGTGAATGGTGATGTCTGGACCACTATGGATTTTGCACCATTATTAAATGTGCAGCTTCAAGACGATTTAGCACATTTGGTTTTGGTGGAAAATCCCGTGCAGCATCCACAAGGTGATTTCACTTTGGCTGCAAATAAAGCCTATACTTTTGAGCAAGCACGCTCAGGTGAAAATCTAACTTATAGTGGCGTGGCGGTGATGCATCCGCAAATGTTTAACGGTTTGGAATCGGGCAAACGTCCGCTTGCGCCATTGCTCAAACAGGCCATGCAGCAAGAAAAAATTTCTGCACAGAAATTGCAAGGTGTTTGGGTGGATGTTGGCACTCCTGAACGATTAAATGCGCTAGATCAACAAATTCAGCAGGGTGTGTACGCTTAAGTGCATATTCACTAAGCATTCGCCCCTATGACTGCAACTATAAATCGGTATACTTCCATTAACTTTTTCGAGATGTGAATTGTGATGCATTCGTTTTTTCAGGAACTCAAGCAAGGTAGTCAGGCTTTAGGTTTAGAGCTCAGTGATGAGGCTTTAAATTTATTACTCAAATACCAAGATGCTTTGGTGCTATGGAACAAAGCGTATAACCTCACTGCAATTCGTGACCCGAAAGAAATGCTAGTGAAGCATTTGCTAGACAGTCTGAGCATCCTCAAAGATTTGCCTGCAGGTCGTTTACTAGATATTGGTACAGGTGGCGGTATGCCGGGCATTATTATTGCCTTGTGTCAGCCTGAGCGCGATTGCGTGTTATTGGACTCGAATGGTAAAAAGATTCGTTTCTTAAAACAGTTTATTGCCGATTTAAAACTGAAAAACGTCGTGGCAGTTCAGACCCGTGTTGAAAATGAAGACAGCATCCGCGAGTTAGGTCAGTTTGATGTCATCACCAGTCGTGCTTTTGCTTCGTTAACCGACTTTGTTACTGCATCAACACCTTTTATGCATGCGCAAAGTATCATTGCTTCTATGAAAGGTTTGGTTCCTACCGATGAAGTCGCGGCATTGAAAGATCAGTTTAGCTGTGAAATTATTGAGCTCAAAGTTCCGCGTTTAGACGAACAACGTCATTTACTTTTATTAAAACGTATTTAATTTTTCAAAGGACTGGGGTGATCATGGCACAAATTATTGCGATTGCGAACCAAAAAGGTGGTGTCGGAAAAACCACAACCGCAGTAAATTTGGCAGCATCTTTAGCTGTTTTGAAAAAGCGCGTTTTATTGGTCGATATGGACTCACAAGGCAATGCCACCATGGGTTCAGGCATTCAAAAAAATGATTTGCTGTATTCAGTGACCGATGTATTGTTGGGCGAAGTGCCGATTGAAACCGCAATTAGCAAGGCAGAAGTTGGTTATAAAGTCTTGGGCGCCAATCGTGATTTGGCAGGGGTTGAATTGGTGATTGCTGAGCAAGAAGGGCGCGAGTTTATTTTGCGCAATGCCTTGCAAGAAGTTGCCAAAGACTTTGATTATATTATTGTCGACTGTGCACCAAGTTTAAGCTTAATTACAGTAAACGCTTTAGCAGCAGTGCAAAGTGTAATCATTCCAATGCAGTGCGAATATTATGCACTTGAAGGTTTGGCTGACCTGACGCAAACCATTGACCGTATTCAACAAGCACTCAATCCTGATTTAGAAATTATTGGTGTATTACGCACCATGTATGATGCGCGTAATGCCTTAACCCGTGACGTGTCTGAAGAATTATCGCACTATTTTGGTAAAAAATTATACGATACCGTGATTCCGCGTAATGTACGCTTGGCAGAAGCACCTGCACACGGTTTACCCGTCATTTATTTTGAAAAAAGCTCGAAGGGTGCAGTTGCCTACCTGAATTTAGCAGCTGAAATGTTGAAAAAAAGCAAAGTGAAAAAAGGAAGTAAAGCATGACCACAAAAAAACGCGGATTAGCCAAAGGTCGTGGTTTGGATGCCTTATTGGGGTCAATCCAGAAAGAAAAATTACAACTTGAAGTGCAATCTTTAGATCATGGTCAGCTAAAACAAATTGATGTCAATTTATTAAAACGTGGTGAATATCAACCGCGTCGCTTTATTCAAGAGCAAGATTTACAGGAATTGGCGGCATCTATTGAAAAACATGGTGTAATGCAGCCAATTGTGATTCGTCCGATAGATGACGAACAACATCCTTATGAAATTATTGCAGGTGAGCGTCGCTGGCGTGCTGCACAGTTGGCAGGTTTAACTGAAATTCCTGCAATTGTGCGTGATTTGACCGATCAGGTCGCGATTGCTTTGGCATTAATTGAAAACATTCAGCGTCAAGACCTCAACCCAATTGATCAGGCAATGGCGTTACAACGCTTTCACGATGAGTTTGGCTTGAGTCATCAGGAAATTGCCGAAACAGTAGGTAAAGCACGTACCACGGTCAGTAATTTATTGCGTTTACTCACTTTGGCTGAGCCTGTTAAAGAGTTGATGCAGCAAGGCTTGCTAGATATGGGTCATGCACGTGCTATTTTAACTTTGAAAGCTAAAGATCAGCTCAAAGTCGCGCAGCATGTAATTGAAAAGAATTTATCGGTACGTCAAACCGAACAGTTGGTACGTGACTTTAATGCGCCAAAACAAGAAAAGCCGAAAACGGCTATTGCGCCTGATATTCAACAACTCACGCAACGTCTTTCTGAGCGTTTTAGTGCAGATGTTAAAATTGATTATAACAAGCAGGGTAAGGGCAAATTGACCATCAGTTATCACTCTCTGGAAGAGCTGGATGGTATTTTAAATATTTGCCTGTCCGATTAATTTAATTCGTATTTTATTGGGGAAAAGCGAATGTGGGAATTGGTAAAAGCAGGTGGCTGGCTGATGCTGCTGTTGGTATTGTGCTCGGTATTTACCGTTGCAATTACCATTGAGCGTTTTATGCGTTTAAAGAGAGCAGGTATTTTGCCCAATGCGTTGTTGCTCAACCGCGGGCAAAGTTTAGCGACTGTGTTGCAACAACTGAATCAAAGTGCCAACTTAAAAAACAGTACATTAGGCCGTATTTTTGAGGCGGGTGCGCGTAACAAACAACAATCAGAACACTATGCGCGTGCACAAATGGAAGCGACAGCTTCACAAGAAATTGGTTATTTAGAAAAAAATATCAACTTCTTGGGTACGCTCAGTGCAGTTGCGCCATTATTGGGTTTATTGGGTACAGTGCTTGGGATTATTGAATCATTTTTAGTGATTGATGTGGGTGCAAGTAATCCAACCTTAATGATTCCAGGGATTTCTAAAGCCTTAATTACCACTGCTGCAGGTATGTTAATTGCAATTCCAGCCTTATTTGCCTATCGTTATTTTCAGCGTTTGGTGCAAGAATATACTGCTGAGTTAGAGCAGCAAGCGACTTTGTTTCACGCAGGATTATTTCATCAGAGTCAACCTCATCAGCTTGATGCGGATGTGCAAGATGTGAAAAAAGTAAGCTAAGGTGAGTTTATGAAATTCAAACGCTCGCAAGTTGAAGATATTCATATTAACCTGACTCCAATGATTGACTGTTTACTGTTCATCTTGGTGTTTTTGTTGCTTTCGACCACATTTAACCAATTTAGCCGTATGAATTTAACTTTGCCAGATGCGCAAGGCGTACCACCAAAATCTTATGAACATAAAATTGAAGTCGTGGTAGATTCTTCAGGGCATTATTCTGTCAATGGTCAGGCACTTTCGACTAAGGAAGTGGCAGATTTAAGCACAGCAATTAAACAAATTTCTCAAGATCGACACGATTTAATGTTTATCATTGCTGCAGATGCCAAAGCCACTCATCAAGATGTGATTCGAGTGATGGATGTCGCAGGACAACTTGGTTTCGTCAACATCAATATCAGTACGAAAGTCCCAACTCGAGGTTATTAGTGAAGAAGGATTTACAGGTCTATCGCCGTCTTCTGAGATATTTGCTCCCATTTTGGGGCTTGGCAATCTTGGTGATTATCGGTTTCGCCATTAATGCAGCCACAGAAGTATCTGTGGCAAAACTCTTGGAAAAAATTATTAATGCCATTCAGGAGCGTGACCAATCTTTCACCACACTATTTCCGCTATTAGTCATTGCACTGATGTTTTTCCGTGGTTTGGGAACTTTTATTGGCGGTTACTATACCGCAGTGATTTCACGTAATTTGGTATTCAATATCCGTCAGGAAGTCTTTGCTAAATTGCTGCGTTTACCTGCACAGTATTACTTAGATAATACCAGTGGGCACATTACTGCCAAAATTATGTATAACGTAGAGCAGTTGACCGCTGCATCTACAGAATCGCTGCGTACATTGGTACAACAGGGTTTGATTACACTCGGCTTGCTCGGCTATTTGCTGTATACCAACTGGCGTTTGACCCTCTGTATTTTGGTATTTGGCCCATTAATTGGCTTGCTGATTCGTAAAGCTGCAAAACGCATGCGTCGTTTATCTATTCAAGTACAAGACACCATGGGGGATGTAAACCACGTGGTGCAAGAAACGGTGAATGGTAATTTGGTCGTCAAAGGTTTTGGTGGTCAGACCTATGAACAAAGCCGATTTAAAGAAAACTCTTTAGAAAACCTGCGTCGTGGTTTAAAGATGGTGGCAGTGCAGCAATTGAACAGCCCTGTGGTGCAGTTCATTATGTCCATTGCTTTGGCAATTATTATCTGGATTGCCTTACGCCCAGAAATTCTACGTGATATTTCAGCAGGCGAGTTTGTAGCCTACATTACTGCCGCAGGTATGTTGAGCAAACCAATTAAAGCCCTTACCGATATTAATGAAAAATTACAACGCGGTTTGGCAGCAGCGCATTCGGTTTTTGAATTGCTCGATATGCCTGAAGAAGATAATCACGGGACGCTTACACCAGACTTAAAAGGTAATTTGCAATTTAAGAATGTGAATTTGGTGTATTCCGATGGGCATCATGCCATTCATGATTTTAATCTGGATGTCAAAGCAGGTGAAACTGTGGCTTTAGTTGGGCGTTCAGGTGCGGGTAAAACCTCATTGGTCAATCTGTTGGTACGTTTTCAGGAAGTATCTTCAGGGCAAATTTTGTTTGATCAGCAGGATATTCGTGACATTGAGCTGAATAGCCTGCGTTCACAAATTGCTATGGTCAATCAGCAAGTGGTATTGTTTAACCGTACGGTGCGTGAAAATATTGCCTATGGTCAGCTTGAAGGTGCGAGTGATGAAGCAGTGATTGCTGCAGCCAAAGCGGCTTATGCACATGACTTTATTATGGCTTTACCGCAAGGCTACGACACAGCATTAGGTGCGCAAGGCTTGAATTTGTCTGGTGGTCAGCGACAACGTATTGCCATTGCACGTGCAATCTTGAAAAATGCACCGATTTTAATTTTAGATGAAGCCACCAGTGCTTTAGACAATGAATCTGAATACTTTATTCAACGTGCATTTGATGCGGCTATGCAAGACCGTACCACCATTGTCATTGCACACCGTTTATCTACCATCGAAAATGCTGACCGTATTGTAGTGATGGATCAGGGACGTATTTTAGAACAAGGTACTCATCAGGAACTCATGGCGCAAAAAGGCGCGTACTTTCAGTTGCATCAGCGTAACTTCGAGGAACATTAATTCATGTCTTTGGCACAATTTATTCAGGACGCTTGGCAGCAACAGGCCAAATGGCTAGTTGTGCTTAGGCCCTTGTCTTTATTGTACCGTGGCGTGAGTTTGCTCAATCAAAACTTATATCGTTCAGGTATTAAAACCGCTTATACCGCGCCCGTACCTGTGATGGTGATTGGCAATATTACTGTGGGTGGCAGCGGCAAAACCCCTTTGCTGATTCACTTGGTCAAATATCTACAAAGTTTAGATGTTCGTGTTGGCGTGATTAGCCGTGGTTATGGCGGAAAAGGCCCATTTCCAGCCTATGTCAGCATTGACGCTAATGTTGACGTAGTGGGCGATGAACCGACTTTGATTGTGCAATCTACAGGCGTACCGATGGCTGTGGGGCCAAATCGTCAAAAAAGTATTGAATTGTTACTTGCACAGCATGAATTGGATTTAATTATTAGTGATGATGGTTTGCAGCATTTGGCTTTAAACCGTCAATTGGAATGGATTGTTTTAGATAATAATCGTGGTTTGGGTAACGAGAAAATATTGCCCGAAGGTTATTTGCGTGAACCAAAATCTCGATTAGAGCATGCCACGGTGATTGAACATGCAGCGCAACCGAGTTCTGAATTAAATATGCATTTGGCCGTTGCAGCGCCATACTTATTGCATCCCGCACAAGAATTAATTTTTGATCCGACCCAAAATTTTTATGCTGTCGTGGGCATTGGCTTTCCTGAGCGGTTTTATAAAACTTTAGAGTCGATGGGTGTGACCCAATTTCAATGTCATGAGTTTCCAGACCATCATGACTATGAAATTACCGATTTGCAGTTTGAAGACTCGCAACCGATGATTACCACAGAAAAAGATGCGGTCAAGTTATTGCCCCTGTTAAAGCAATATCCAGATTTTCAGCGCGAAATTTGGGTTGTACCTGTAGATGCAGTATTGTCATCGGCCTGCTATGTCACCTTACATCAACAATTGAAACAATTGGGTTTAAACCTGCCTGAAAGACCATGATAAGGAAAATTATGAAGCACATTGTTATCCCTGCACGTTATGCCAGTTCACGCCTGCCAGGCAAACCTTTACTGGAAATTCATGGTCGTGCCATGATTTTACGTGTGGTTGATCAGGCAAAAAAAGTGGCAGGTTTTGATGACTTGTGTGTGGCGACCGATGATGCTCGTATTGCAGAATTATGCCGTGCCGAAGGTGTAGATGTAGTGCTGACTTCGGCAGACCATCCATCAGGTACAGATCGTTTAAGTGAAGTGGCGCGCATTAAAGGTTGGGATAAAAACGATATTATCGTCAATGTGCAGGGCGATGAGCCACTTTTGCCTGCGCAATTGGTGCAACAAGTGGCGCAGTTGTTAGAAGCTCAACCTGAATGCTCGATGTCTACGCTATGTGAGCCGATTCAGCAACTAGATGAATTTACTCGCGACAGCATTGTTAAAGTGGTCATGTCTAAACACAATCAGGCTTTGTATTTTAGCCGTGCCACGATTCCTTATGACCGTGATGGTGCGAAAGCAGCGACACCACAATTGCATGCACATGCGTATCGCCATTTAGGTTTGTATGCGTACCGTGTGGAATTGCTGCAAGAATATGTGACTTGGGAAATGGGAACATTGGAAAAGCTGGAAAGCCTAGAGCAATTGCGTGTCTTGGAAAATGGACATCGTATTGCCATTGCAGTTGCAGAAGCCAATTTACCACCGGGTGTAGATACCCAAGCAGACTTAGACCGTTTAAATGCAATGGATATTGCCCATTTTGAGTAAGTGAATCACCGACCATGCAACGTGATGTAATTGGACAAGTATATCCTTGGCAGCAACAAGTTTGGGAAAACCTGACAGGGCGATTTCCCAAAATGGGGCATGGTTTATTGTTTTTTGGCAAACAGGGTTGTGGTAAAGAAGCCTTTGCACAGCAATTTGTGGCTTGGATTTTATGCCAACAGCGTGATGTGCAGTCACAGCCTTGTGGTGAATGTAGCAGTTGTCAGTGGTTAAAATCAGATACACATCCGAATTATGTCTATATCAGCACCGATGAAGAGAATAAAAAGCAAAACGCGAAAATTAAGATCGAGAAGATCCGTGATTTATTACCTTTTGTCCAGCAAACGGTAGATGGCTGGCGGGTGATTGTGATTGAACCTGCTGAAGCCTTAAATATTGCATCTTCCAATGCGTTGCTGAAAACCCTCGAAGAACCGGGTGATCGCATCGTGATTATTTTGCTGGCAGATCATTATCTTAAATTACCTGCAACCATTCGTAGCCGTTTGCAGCATTTTGCTTTAGACCGTATTGATGCTGCACAGGCTACGGCATATTTGCAGCAGCATTTGCCCGATTTAGATGCGAACAAACAGCAATTGTTGATGAATTTGTCTAATCAAATGCCATTGCAGGCTTTGCAGTTGGCACAGGCAGAATGGCTGGAACAGCGTACAGATTTTCTGAAAGACTGGTATAAACTGGTGACGCAAAAAAATATGCCGATGGCAATCGCAACCAAGTGGAACAAGGCGCTGAGCTTTACTGATTTTAGTCAGATGTTTGAATACTTGTTGTGTGATTTAATTTGTGTCAAGCTAAATCAAAGCATTAAAAATTTGGATTTAAGCACCGCTTTGCAGCATTTGGCTGAACAATATGACTTAGAAAGTCTGTTTGGTTTATATGCAGAATTACAGCAAGCCAAGCCAATGCTTGAGCAAAACGTGCAAAGTAATCTAGTGCTTGATCAATTATGTATTAAGTTGATGAATATTTAAGGGGAACATGATGCAACCACGTATGGGCGGTATTATCCAGGCCAATATTCCTGATGTCGAAACGCTATATTTAAGTTATATGCCATACGTTGTGGGCGGTGGCTTATTTGTACCCTCAAAACAACCTGTAAAAATGGGTGAAGAAATCTTCGTGCTTGCAACTTTGCCTGAACAATCACAAAAAATTCCACTTACAGGAAAAGTCATCTGGATTTCGCAAAAGCAAAACGGCATCAAATTGCAGGGCTTTGGCATTCAACTGAGCGGTGAAAAAGGCGTTTATTACAAATCTGAAGCCGAAAGAATCCTTGCGGGGCTTAAGTCTGACAACCGTAACAGTTACACTATGTAGGTTGTTTGCTTTTAGGAAAAAATCGTGTTTGTAGATACACATTGTCATTTAACGATGTTGGATTTAAGCCCTTATGATGGTGACTTAGATGCAGCAATTGCACAGGCACGCCTAGCGGGTGTGTCTAAAATTATGGGTATCTCTGTCGATTTAGACGATCATATTGCATTGTCAAAAATTGCAGCACGCCATGCCGATGTCGGTTATAGCGTGGGTGTGCATCCTTGTGAAAATGCAGAAAATATGGCGCGTGCCACCACCGAGCAACTGATTGCTTTAGCACAAGCAGACAAAGTCTGGGCTTTGGGCGAAACAGGTTTGGACTATTTTCACAGTACCGATTTTGTCGCAGAGCAAAAAGCCTGCTTTGCGCGGCATATTCATGCGTCACAAGCTGTAAAAAAACCTGTGGTGGTACATACCCGTGCTGCCAAGCAAGATACAGTAGATATTATCCGTGCTGAAAAGTCGACACATGGTGTATTACATTGCTTTACTGAAGACTGGGTAACTGCCAAAGCGGTGTTGGATTGCGGTTATTATGTGTCATTTTCAGGCATTGTTTCCTTCAAAAATGCGCAAGATTTACGTGATGTGGCCAAGCAAGTACCTTTAGACCGTGTCTTAATTGAAACTGATAGTCCATATTTGGCACCTGTGCCATATCGCGGTAAGACAAATGAGCCAAAATACGTTCCGTATGTAGCCAAAGCCCTAAGTGATGTATATGATAAGTCCTTAGAGGAAATGGCTTTCATAACAACACAAAACTTTGAAAACCTGCTCAAAGGACATTAATTTGCATGGTGGAATGATGCAAAAATTTAATGTTCTGGTGATATATTAAAAATTTCAATTGATTGAATAGTGAAAAGAGAGTTTATCGGGTGAAGATGGATCGTCAGGCTCAGTTTCGAGCAAGAGAAACGTTAATTTTCCAAGTGGCAGAGCAGTTGCTTTTGGAAAATGGTGAAGCAGGAATGACCCTTGATGCTTTGGCAGCAGAACTGGATTTGGCCAAAGGTACTCTATATAAACACTTTCAAAGTAAAGATGAACTATATATGTTGCTCATTATTCGTAATGAGCGCATGTTGCTAGAAATGATTAAAGATGCGGAAAAACAGTTTCCTGAACATCTAGCATTTTTTATGCTGCATCACTTACATCATCCTGAACGTACTGTGCTTTTTCATCAAATTGAAGAACGCCTTTCTACAACGGGTGTTGGCATTGGCTTGTTGTTTAGTGAACTATATCAGGTTCGTAAAAGCCGATTACGCATCATTATCCGTATGACTGAACAATATTTGGAATCTATTAATAGTCAGATGGAAGTGCGTGATTATCTGGCTTCAATTTGGGCACTTACGCATGGTGCGGCAGCCATTTTAAACTCAAGTTTCTATCAGCGTTATTTAGGTTCGCGGGATACTTTACGTGTGGCCTATATCGATCAAGCGTTGGCGATGCCCAAACAAGCACAATCTTTCGAGCAATTGAATTAATACGCTATGAACACACCACTGTCTTCGGTTCGCGGTTTTACGCTCATTGAATTGATGGTGGTGATAGTCATTATGGCGATTATGGTATCGCTGGTTTTAATGAATATTGGCGGTGTCGATCAGCGTAAAGCTATGCAGGCGCGGGAAGTGTTTTTATTGGATTTGCGTAAGCTGAATCGTGAAGCCAATGATCAAGCGCGTATTTTTGCACTCAATTTGCATCAAGCAACCGATGTTTCGCCTGCGCGTTATGATGTGTTGGAATATCAGCCTTATGCCACAGAACAACAATTAAGCCTACAAAATAATCAAAAATGGCAAAGCTATAGCGAATTTAAAAGAAGAACTTTACCTGAACAAGTTTCTATCCAAATTTTATCTTTAGAACAAAGCTATCCAAATGCTAACAACAGTGAGTTGTTGCAAGGTAATGTGCCTGCACTGATTTGGCTGGGCAATGGTGAAGCCAAACCTGTGCGTATTCAGTTCTATTTAGAACAGCGTCCTGTGGGTGCGGAAATAGAGGTCGATCATTTAGGAAAAATCCATGAAAGCTAAAGGATTTACACTACTTGAAGTTATGGTGGCTTTGGCAATTTTTGCAACAGCAGCTATGGCAATGACCAAAGTGGCGATGCAATATACCCAATCCACCGCCAATGCAATTTTAAGAACCAAAGCACAATTTGTGGCTTTGAATGAAGTGGCATTGATGGAAATGAATCGGCAATGGTTAAGTGGAACAGAGTCAAAGCAAGTGACACAACAGGGCGAAACATGGCAAATTGACAAGTCCACACAGCCAACCATTAGTCCGAATGTGCAACGTGTCGATCTTCAAATCAGTTTATATAATCAAGACACAGGACAAGTTGAAGCAGGAGTGACTTCTTTGGTGTTTTTTAATGCCCGTGAGCAGCAATCATGAGTACAAAGAAAGGCTTCACTTTAGTTGAGTTGCTAGTCGCTATTGCAATTTTTGCAGTGCTGTCTGCTTTGGGTTGGAAAGTATTTGATTATCTCGCCAAAGTCAAAGATCGCAATGCGATGCATGAAGCCAATTTAGAGCAGTTGCAAGAAAGCTATCAACAAATTTTACGTGACACGATGCAGGCTGTTCCATTAACGGCCAATGTTAAAGGGCAGCAACAACCTGCTTTAGTTTTACAAAATGGACGCTTTAATTTCAGTAAAACAGGGGTGACCGATCCTTTGCAGCAGGGTATTTCACCCCATGAGCGTGTTGAATATCAATATCGTGCCGATGAAAAAAAATTGTATCGTTTAAAATATCGTAATTTGCATCAAACGGGCAATGATCAGCCTGAGTCGAGCGTGATGTTGGATGAAGTTGAAGCCTTTGAGATTATGGTATTGAATCCAAATGAATTAAGTAGTTGGCCTGAAAGCAATATTGATCCTCAGCAAACTGAACAATTAAGGCTACTCCCGAAAGGAATAAAAATAAATTTAACCGTGCGTGACGTGCAATACGAATGGATATTTAGCTTATTTCAGACTGATTTTTTAAAGAAGAAAGACAATTAAAGGCACAGTGGCAATGTATTCAAAATCGACTCAGCGCTTAGGTAGCATCATCAAATCACAACAAGGCATCGCCTTGATTACGATTTTGATGTTGGTTGCCTTAGCTACGATTTTGGCAGCGACCATTGCCAAGCGGCAAATGTACACCAGTGAAAATACCGCCTATTTGATGCGTCAAAATCAGGCATTGTTATATGCCAAAAGTGCTGAAGTATTTTTTGCAGAATTACTGCAAGATGATGCTGAAAATGCAGGCCAAGTTGATCACTTACAAGAGAACTGGGCAAAACCGATGCCGCCATTTCCAGTCGAAGATGGTTATGTATCGGGCGTATTGCAAGATGAGTCGGGGAAATTTAATTTAAATAGTTTGCTGACAACCGAAGATCAAGTGAACGAAAAAGCAAAAAAATATTTTGAAAAGCTGTTGCAGCGTGTTGGGCTACCTGCTCAATTAAGTGAAGCCGTGATTGACTGGCAAGATGCAGATGATGAGCCGAGTGGTGCAATGGGTGCAGAGTCGAGTTATTACCAAGGTTTAGCAATTCCTTATTTACCGCCCAATAGCTTATTTCACAGCGCAGAAGAATTAAAACAAGTCCGTGGTTTTGAAGGTACGAAGTATCAGCAAATTGCGCCTTATGTGAGTGCCTTGCCAAAACGGGATACCACTATCAATATTAATACCGCACCTGCTTTGGTTTTGGCGAGCTTAGATGAAAAACTGGATGTGGTTGTAGTGCAAAATCTACTTGATCGTCGTAATGCCAATTTGGAACACTTTAGCAATGTAAACGCTTTGTGGGAGTTAGATGGCTTTCAAGCTGTCGATAGCGCGATACGCAATGAATTTACAGGTTTATTGGGTGTACAATCACATTATTTTAAAGCCAAAATTGAAGTGGTATTGGGCGAGCGCAAACGTCAATTTAGCAGTGATTTGGTGCGTAGTGAAAAATCTGTCAATGTTAGTGGGCGAAGTCTGACGCCATTTTAAGTATCATCATTAACCTTGTGCTGCTATTTAGATGTAAATGCATTGCATGTCTGTGCTGAAACTGATCATTACGATTTTTGTCTGGCAATCTGTGGGCTAAAATTGGCTTATTGTTCACGTTTTGCATTATACTTAAAAAGAATATCCCCCAAATATTTTGATGACGTTAAGACCCATGTTAATTCGAAAGTTATTTAAGTTTGAAAATGCGCATATTGTGCGTAATTGCACTTCAGACCGCTGTAAGCGCTCGATTCATGGTCATAGCTATAAAGTAGAATTGTTACTGAAAGCTTCAAAACTCGATCATGGACAAATGGTGTATGACTTTGGTTTGCTTAAAGGTGTAATCAAAGAATTATTTGATGCTTTTGATCATGCCATTTGTTTTTGGGAGCAGGACGATCCTGCATATATTCAAGCCTGCAAAACGTTCAGCGCACGTTGGGTTTCTTTACCAGTATCGCCATCGGCAGAGCAGTTTTCACGTATTTTCTTTTATTTGGCACAGCAAGTTTTGGCATCGACCATCACACAAAATGGGGAGGGTGATGTAGAGGTCTATTCTGTAATTGTGCATGAAACCGATACTGGCTATGCACAAAGCTTTTTGGAAGATATTGAAAATGCGCAGATGGGATTGCTGAGTCTGGATCAAATTCATTTCTCTGAGCAAGTACAGACAGAGTGGTCAGACCCACAAATGTATGAAAAATTAAAACAGGGGATGACATTCCAAAACCCGAATGTCGAGTTACAAGTTAAACTTTAAATCACATCATTAGACATCAACAAGGATTGATAGCGGTATGTCTTTTACTGAGCAGCAATATGCGAGCTTAAATAAAGTTCAGTTAGATGAGAGTTGGAAATACAATCTAGCTGAATTTTTATTGAGTCCACAAATGGATGCGCTACGCGATTTTTTGTTGCAGGAAAAACAACAGAATAAGGTGATTTATCCACCAAGTTCACTGATATTTAATGCTCTAAATACCACGCCTTTAGATCAGGTGAAAGTCGTGATTATTGGGCAAGACCCTTATCATGGACCTAATCAGGCACATGGACTTAGTTTTTCTGTACAAAGAGGGGTTGCATTGCCACCATCTTTGCGTAATATTTTCCATGAGTTACATACAGATTTAGGTGTGCCTATTCCAAGACACGGTGATTTAACGCATTGGGCAGAGCAAGGGGTATTGCTGCTCAACAGCGTGTTAACGGTAGAAGCAGGACAACCAACCTCGCACCAAAAGCAGGGTTGGGAAGATTTTACAGATCATGTGATTGATGTGTTAAATCAACAACGTGAGCATATTGTGTTTATTTTGTGGGGCGCGTATGCACAACGTAAAGGACAACGTATAGATCCAAATAAACATCTGATTTTGAAGGCAGCGCATCCATCCCCATTGGCAGCAAACCGCGGTGGTTTTTTTGGATGTAAAGTATTTTCAAAATCAAATAATTATCTTAAACAAAATGGCATTGAGCCTATAGACTGGCAGCTGGACGCATGACACATTCTCCCATTTCTAAAGAATATCATCCGGATTTAATTGTCGAAGAAGCAAATAACGGTTGGCGCATTGTACGTTTGAATCGCCCAAAATCTTTGCATGCTTTAGATGAATCTATTGTTTCTGCATTATTGGCAGTATTTGAAGACTTTCATACCGATGATAGCGTAAAAGCAATTTGGCTAGATTCGACCACACCAAAAGCATTTTGTGCAGGCGGTGATGTGCGTAAATTACGTCAGCTTGTCATTAATGATGAGGTTGCAACTGCCAATAAATTCTTTGAGCAAGAATATGCGTTGGACTTGTTGCTACATAACTATGCCAAGCCTGTTTTAGTGTGGGGTGAAGGTTATGTCATGGGTGGTGGCTTAGGTCTATTTATGGCTGCACCATTCCGTTTGGTGACACCGTATTCACGTTTAGCTATGCCAGAAATTAACATTGGTTTATACCCAGATGTAGGGGCAACTCGTTTCTTGGCTGACCGTGGTGCGATTGGCTTGTTCACAGGTTTAACGGGTTCAATTATGACTGCTGCAGGTGCGTATGGTATTGGTTGGGCAACCCATATTTGTGATGCACAACGCGCTTCTGTATTAGAAAAAGTCATTAATATTGACTGGAATCATTACCCTGCAGGTGACTTCCGTGCCATTGATGATACCTTGAACAGCATGCACCGTCCTGTAGGGCCTGGGCCGCTACAGAATTCTTTGGATGTGATTCAAAGCGTGTGCCGTGGTGTGAGTTTTGAAAGTGATTATGAATCCATCATTGGTCTAAGCGATGCACGTAGCGATTGGTTACGTCAAGCCAGTGAAAACTTGCAAAAAGGTTCACCAACCACAGCAGCTTTAACGTGGTTACTATGGCAATGGGGTAAGAAGGTTCACGCTTGGAATGAAGTGTTTGAACTGGAAACGCAAATTTCAGACTGGAAAATTCGCCACGCAGATTTTGTCGAAGGTGTGCGCGCACGTTTGGTCGATAAAGACCTTGCACCAGCTTGGCAGCAAAATGGGCCAGTGCAGCTCAAAACCATTTTTGCAGACAATCCACCTGTGACGAGCATTGAAAGCTGGAATGAGTTATTGAAACAATACGAGATTATTTAATTCGTATTGATTTTTACTCATATTTAAATGTCAGAACAGAACTATAGTGATGAAGACTGGATGCAGCTTGCCTATGCGCAGGCTGCTTTGGCTGCAGCACAGGGGGAAATTCCTGTGGGGGCTGTCATCGTTAGTCAAAATCAAGTGATTGGCGCGGGTTATAACGCGCCTATTTCCTTACACGACGCAACCGCACATGCCGAAATTGTGGCAATCCGTGCAGCATGTGATCATATTCAAAATTATCGTTTACCTGAAGATGCCACGCTTTATGTCACACTGGAGCCTTGTACCATGTGTGTGGGTGCGCTCATTCACGCGCGAATTAAACGAGTAGTGTTTGGAGCAACTGAACCCAAAGCTGGCTCATTGATCAGTGCCAGAAAGCTTTTAGAGTCAGGCTATTACAATCATATTTTTGAGTATCAATCAGGTTGTTTAGAGCAGCAATGTTCAGCCCAGTTGAGTGATTTTTTTAAGATGCGCCGTGCGCAAAAGAAACAACAAAAGCAGCAATAGTTGATAAATGACCTCCATGATCAAAACCAGTTCTGAGTTTTAGGCTTGATTTGCGTTAAACTAAATCAAACACAACATAGCATTCATCATCAGGGCAAACCATGCACGCTATTCAAATTAAAAAAGAATTTAATGCGCCAGTTGCGCAAGTATTTGAATTACTTTCTAAACATGCAACTTATAATATTGCATTTGCACCAATGCAAGTGGTGCGCATTAAAGACTCTGCTGACCCTGAACGTCCAGATGGTGTAGGTTCGGTGCGTCGTATGGGGATTGGGCCAATTAAACCTTTGCAAGAGCAAATTACCGTGCTTGAACCGAATCAGCGGATTGAATATAAAATCATTAAAAATCCATTGATCAAACATCATTTGGGTACAATTGAATTTCAGCAAGTGGCAGATCACAAAACCTTGGTCACGTATAGCATTGAGCTACAAGCGCGAGTTCCGTTTGTGAGCAAAGCTATTCTTGCGCAGTTGAAAACTGCAATTAAAATTGGTTTATCCAAACTCGCAAAATCTCTCTAATCATTTCGGAAACAGCATGACGGTTCAAATTATTACCATTGATGGCCCTAGCGGTTCAGGTAAAGGCACACTCGCGGCAAAATTGGCAGCATATTATCAGTTTCATTTACTCGACTCTGGTGCGTTGTATCGTTTGTTGGGTTTGGCGTTACATAAGCAGAATTTGCTAGATCAACTTGATACTGAACTGAGTCAATGCGTTGCCATTGCAACACAGCTCAATATTCAATTTGTGACCCAGCCAGATGGCACACAAGTGTTGCTTGATGGTGAAGATGTCACGCAAACCATACGTACCGAACGTGTGGGGGAATATGCCTCAAAAGTTGCGGCAGTACCTAAATTGCGCACAGCATTACTTGCACGTCAGCATGCCTTTGCCCAAGCACCAGGCTTGGTTGCAGATGGACGCGATATGGCGACCAGTATTTTTCCAAATGCGCAGGCTAAAATTTATTTAACTGCTTCGGCAGAGTCGCGTGCACAAAGACGAGTAAAACAGTTGCAGGGTATGGGGCTGGATGCTAAAATAAGCGACATTTTAGCGAATATACAGGCTCGCGACAAACGAGACATGGAGCGCACAGTTGCTCCGCTCAAGCCCGCAGAAGATGCTTACATCATTGATAGTTCTGAGTTGAACATTGATGAAGTGTTTGCATTAATGACGGCTTATGTCGATCAGAAGCTTGCTATTTGCCGCGCTTAACCGCGTGAAATAAACCTATTCAGCGAACGCATAGCTTGATCAGTTCTATACGGACTATGTAGACGCTTAACTAAACCGGCCTTGTCTGATCCAAGACCGCTGACTTTATCAGGTATATCATGACCGAATCTTTTGCAGCCCTCTTTGAAGAAAGCGAATTAAACCTCAACGTTGAAAAGGGTGCTGTCATCCAAGGCGTTGTAGTAAGCATCGACTCTGACTGGGTAACAGTTGATACTGGCCTTAAATCAGAAGGCGTTGTTGACCGCGCTGAATTCTTAAACGAACAACGCGAACTTGAAGTTCAAGTTGGTGACACCGTTGATGTTGTTGTTGAAGCACTTGACAACGGTATGGGCCAAACTGTTTTATCACGTGAAAAAGCGAAACGTGCTGAAACTTGGACTAAACTTGAAAAAATCTTTGAAGACGGCGAAATCGTTACTGGTGTTATCTCTGGTAAAGTTAAAGGCGGTTTCACTGTAGACATCGGTCCAGTTCGTGCGTTCTTACCAGGTTCTTTGGTAGACACTCGTCCTATCCGTGACACAACTCACCTTGAAGGTAAAGAGTTAGAGTTCAAAGTTATCAAACTTGATGCTAAACGTAACAACGTTGTTGTATCTCGTCGTGCAGTTATGGAAGCTGAATCTTCAGCTGACCGTGAAGCGCTTCTTGCTCAGCTTGAAGAAGGTCAAACTGTTACTGGTACGATTAAGAACCTTACTGACTACGGTGCATTCGTTGACCTTGGCGGTATTGACGGTCTTCTTCACATCACTGACATGGCTTGGAAACGTATCAAGCATCCATCAGAAGTGGTTGAAGTGGGTCAAGAAGTTACTGTTAAAGTACTTAAATTTGACAAAGAGCGTAACCGCGTATCTTTAGGTCTTAAGCAATTAGGCGAAGATCCATGGTTAGCGATCATGAGCCGTTATCCTAAAGGTTCTATCGTTAAAGCTCGCGTAACAAACTTAACTGACTACGGCTGTTTCGCAGAAATCGCTGAAGGCGTTGAAGGTTTAGTACACGTTTCAGAAATGGACCACACTAACAAAAACATCCACCCATCTAAAGTTGTTCAGATTGGTGACGAAGTTGACGTTATGGTTCTTGAAGTGGACGAAGAGCGTCGTCGTATTTCTCTTGGTATCAAACAAACTCGTGCTAACCCATGGGAAGAGTTTGCTAAGAACCACGACAAAGGTGAAAAAGTTTCAGGTACAATCAAGTCAATCACTGACTTCGGTATCTTCATCGGTTTACCAGGCGGTATCGATGGCCTAGTTCACTTGTCTGACATTTCTTGGAACGAGCAAGGCGAAGAAGCTATTCGTCGTTACAAGAAAGGTGACACTGTTGAAGCGGTTATCCTTTCTGTAGACGCTGAAGGCAACCGTATCAGCCTTGGTATCAAGCAATTGAACAGCGATCCATTCAACGATTTCTTAGCTGCTAACGAACGTGGTGCTTTGGTTAAAGGTACTGTAACTGCTGTTGATGCTCGTGGCGCAACTGTTAAGTTAGCTGACGAAGTTGAAGCAACACTTAAAGCATCTGAAATCAACCGTGATCGCGTTGAAGATGCAACTAAGTTCTTGGAAGTTGGTCAAGAAGTTGAAGCGAAAATCATCAACGTAGACCGTAAATCTCGCTCTATCAACTTGTCTATCAAAGCGAAAGACGAAGCTGAAGAGAAAGAAGCTGTTGCTAACTTGAAAACTGCAACTAGCGGTCAAGACAATGGTCCTAAGACAATTGGTGACTTGATCAAAGCTCAAATGGGCAACTAAGTTGCGGGTAAACTGTATGGTTAATGTAAATTAGCACATACTTTTTACACAAATACTGTAAACGGTAGCGTAGTATTCAATTATTACGCTACCGTTTTGTATTTAAACAGGTTATTATCAGTTTAGGTAAAAGTAGCTTGATAATTAAAGAGGTCGCAGATGACTACTGAAGCACTTAATAAGTCTGACTTGATAGAACGAATTGCTTTGAAAAATCCACATTTGGCTGAGCCATTGGTGGAAGAAGCTGTAAAGATCATGATTGATCAAATGATTGCATCACTATCGGCAGATAACCGAATTGAAATTCGTGGATTCGGTAGTTTTGCATTGCATCACCGTGAACCACGTGTAGGTCGTAACCCAAAAACAGGTAAGTCTGTAGAAGTTGCGGCTAAAGCTGTACCGCACTTTAAACCGGGTAAAGCACTACGTGATGCAGTAAACGAATCTGTAAATAAATAAAATTCCTAGGGGTGTTCATGCGTTACGTTCTAGTCGCTATTTTAGTTATTCTATTTGGATATTCTCTGGCATTGGTTTTGCAAAACGGCACTGAACTTTCAGTTGACCTGTTATTTACTCAAGTGCCAGCAATGCGTTTGGGTCTATTGCTACTGATTACATTGGCACTTGGTTTGGTGCTAGGGTTATTGTTGGGCGTGCAGGTTTTCCGTGTATTCCAAAATAGTTGGGAAATTAAGCGACTACGTAAAGATATTGAATACCTACGCAAAGAGCAAATTCATGCAGCTCAACTGGCTGCTGCTGAAGCTGCTGCGCATACTCGTCATGAAAAAACGGTATTAGATGTGCATACTGAAGATCGTTCTTCTAATGCACTTTAATTTGCTCTGTTGAGCGAATTGATCATCAACACCTCAAGGTTATCTTGGGGTGTTTTTTTATGTGTGCCTTTGACGAATGGCTGATTATCGCTGCGATGGGGGGTAAGCTGTCTTTTTGACTATCTGCTTGGCACGAATCACTTTATAATAGCGACTCTTTGTCAAATCCATAGGTAATTCTCTTGAGTATCATTGTTGCCCTCGATGCTAAAAGCCAATATGACGCCTTAACCATTGCAGAACAATTAGACCCTGCATTATGTCGAGTAAAAGTTGGTAAAGAGTTATTTACCCATGAAGGTCCTGCAGTCGTGAAAGCCTTGCATGACAAAGGTTTTGAGGTTTTTCTAGATTTGAAATTTCACGATATTCCAAATACAACGGCTCAGGCTGTATGTGCTGCAGCAGATTTAGGCGTATGGATGGTCAACGTGCATGCCTCAGGTGGTCGTAAAATGATGGAAACCTGTGTGGAGCGTTTAAAAGCAGGGAATTATCAGACTCAACTGATTGCAGTGACTGTACTAACCTCTATGGGGCGTGAAGATTTAAAAGATTTAGGTTTAGATATTGAGCCTTTTGAGCAAGTTCAGCGTTTAGCTAAACTCACTCAAGAAAGTGGTTTAGATGGTGTGGTGTGTTCTGCGCAAGAAGCCAAAATGTTGCGTGAAATCTTAGGGCAGGATTTTGCCTTAGTAACTCCAGGGATTCGTCCTGAAGGCTCAAATGCCGATGATCAAAAACGTATTGTGACTCCCAAACAAGCTATGCTGGATGGTTCTACGCATTTGGTGATTGGTCGTCCAATTACAAAATCTGAAAATCCACGTCAGACTTTGAAAGATATTTTAGCGACGCTTTAATTTTACTATCGCTGACTCTCTAAAAGGGAGATAAGCCCTCTCTCTAACTCTCGCCTAAATAGAGCGCAAACCCTCTCTCCAACTCTCTCCCAGAGGGAGAGAGGACAATTGTTGATTCTCTTTAAATAGCAGCCAATACACTTACAGCAATGGGTGCAAGGATTGACAATATAAATCCACTGACCATGGCATGTGGAATAAAATCGTTGCCACAGGCTTGTTTTACCATGGGCAAAGTGACGTCCATTGCAGTTGCGCCTGCGGCAGAAATTGCAGCACGTGGATAACGCCATCCCAAAATATACATCAGCAATATCGCAAAAATCTCTCTGAATAAATCATTCATTAACGCAATACTACCCAATTCGGCATTGCGAAGTTCCGACACCACAATCCCGCTCATGGAATAAAATCCATAACCTTGTGAGAGCATAAGCAAATCTTGTAGAGCGATGGGGAGCCAAAGTGCGCAAAGTAGTACCCCTGTAACTGAACCGAAAATACAGCCTACGGGCACCATTAAAATTTTCCAATTCAGCCAAGAACGATCTAAAGGCGAATAAGCGAGATCGAGTCCAATCATCCACATAAACAGCAACAGTAAATACCAAGTGTTGATCTGAACTTGGAAATCCATAGCACTAAAAAGTAGATGCAGCACGTAGCCTGCCAATAGTGCAAAAAAGGCATAACTGATGTTGATGCAGGATTGAATCAACAACTGTAATGAAACTTTGCCTTGCGTTGCTTGCAGCCCCAAACCTTTGTAAAGCAAATAACAACACAGAAAAGCACCAATTGATGTAGCAAATGCAATCTGTAAAGCTGTAGATAGAATATGCGATGGCTGCTTTAATGAACCGAACGTTTGTGAAAATTCCATTGCAATTGCAATTAGCAGGATATAGCTAAAATACGGCAGCAGTTGAAACGCAATTTTTTCGATTATTCGAGGAAGGCGTTTTGCCAGTACAAAGCCTAGACATAAACAGCAGAGTAATTGGAAAATCAGCCAAAGAGATTGCATGAGATCAACAGGTGGGAGATAGATAAAAACCTGTTGATTATGCCAGTTTGCTTTTAAAAGCGGAAATTTATCCACTGGAGCGT
>NZ_JAYJLK010000011.1:0-63625 GCF_051948795.1 Acinetobacter sp. Lyrl_1 | reverse complement strand
TACTTTTCAACTATTTTTTATATTACAGTTCAATGCTTATATACTAATTTGGTGCGCTCAGCGCGCACCAGAAACCATCAGTAGACTATTGATAATATTTAACTTTTTATACTCAAAGATTTTATTTACCGTATTAAATACCGTAAAAACTTTAATCAGATGTATGACATCAAATGCCTTATGATTTTATTTCCCACATACATGATTTAGATCTATCTCATTATTCTATCATATTCAATCCCTCATTTATGATATGTTATATCATTGCGTTTTTTAGATGCTCCGTTTTTCATATATTATTAATTAATTAAGATTCAGGGTTCAGAGCATGTTTGAAAGTATTGATGATTTAAAGAAAAAATTAGATCAGCATCGTCCTCTTTCTCCTGCAATTGTAAAAAATTTACAAGAAGATCTTATTGTCCGTTGGACATATCACTCGAATGCAATTGAAGGCAATACACTTACACTGCTTGAAACAAAAGTTGTTTTAGAAGGCATAACCGTTGGTGGCAAAGCCTTACGCGAACACTTCGAAGCAATCAATCATAGAAATGCGATTTATTATGTTGAAGATATTATTCGAAAAGAAGAACCATTCTCTGAATGGCAGATTCGAAATATACATCAACTCATTTTAAAAAATATCGATGATGACAATGCAGGATGTTATCGCCAGAAAAACGTCTTAATTTCAGGCACTACAACCACCCCACCCGACTATACACTGCTAAATAACAAGATGGCTCAATTAGTAGACTGGTATAATAGTGAAGCACATAAGCTGCATCCAATTGAGCGTGCGGCCAAAGTACATGCTGATTTTGTAGGGATCCATCCATTCATTGATGGTAATGGACGTACATCACGTCTATTGATGAATCTCGAATTGCTTAAAGCTGGTTATCCCCCTTGTGTAATAACAGTTGAAAACCGATTGGCCTACTATGAAGCCCTAGATCAATGGATGGCTTATGGAAAAACTGAAGCATTTATCCAGTTGGTTTCTGAAGCTGTACTTGAAGGATTTAAACCTTATCAAGTTGTATTGGGCATTTAATCGGCTTGATCGGTTCAATAAAGAACGTGTACACAGCGCACTGGGTTATGTGTCGCCTTTTGAGTTTGAAGCAATGTACTATGATAAGATTAACCCGTTAGGTCAGGTGGCCTAACTTAAATAAAAAAGTCTCCGACAAACCCGGTACGGTTCAGTCGCGGGTGCTGGATTTGGTAGTGTTTCATCAATTTTTAAGCCATTACAAACGCTTAAGGGGCAAGTTGTTGGAGGAAGTTTGACTAATGTGGGTGCTCAAAGTATAGCTAACATATATAGAGAATATAATGGGAAAGAGTCATTAGAACTTAATAAATCTAATGCAGTTGCTGCAGGGCTAATTAGTGGTGGAGCTAAAAAATTAGAAGGACTTGGGATTAAAAGTTGGCAACCTGTAGTTATTGGCTCTTCTGCTAGTATTAATGCTGTTACGTCTGGTAATAACCCGTATAAGGATGTAAATAAAAGGATTGAATCTGATAAATCACAAAAGGATAAGACAAAGTGAATAGTATTTTATTTGAAAAGACTAACTACTATAACACTCAAAATAAAAGACGTGAGTTTGATGGTAATATAATTTTATATATAAGTCTTAGCGTATTATCTTTTGTATTGGGGTTTTTTGTAATTAAATACCTAAGAGTAGATGAGTTTTCTTTTAATGAAAAATCGTTTGATTATATGCTTCAATTAGTAGTCGCACTATATTTTATGTTATATATTCCAATAGCTTATTGGTTTAAGATTTTTTTATACTCTAAATCTATAATAACAATAAAATATAGAGACGACTGCCTAGAAATTCAAACTTTTTTCTTACATAGAAAAATAGAAAACTTTGAACTTTTTTTAGGAGCTGAAATGTATGCTCAAAATATAAATTTTTTATGGTTTAGGGGCAATAAATATTTAGAGCATGAAGAGCCTCTTTTTGTCAATAGTGGTGAAAATTATACGATTCACGATATAGACCGGAACAAATATTATCTAATTACTTTGGCAAAAAAAGAAAGTGAAATTTAATTTTCTCTAAAATTAACCATGAATTAGAGAAAAGAAATTCAGTTGAAAAAAGATGACTGAGTTGATAAGTGAGTTACCACACACGCTTTGAACCGTACCGGGTTTGTCGGAGAGTCAATATTCTGAGAGACTATTCCGATGAAAAAACCAAACTATACCCCCGAAATCAGAGAAAGAGCGGTTCAATTACTAATTGAATCTGAAAAAGATTATCCTTCTACTTGGGCAGCAATCACAGCTATTGCTCCTAAAATCGGTTGTACTCCTGAAACATTGCGTGTTTGGTATTTAAAGCATATGGATCAACTAAATCCTGCCAAAGTACAACAGATATCTGACCAAGAAAAAATGAAGCAAATGGAACGTGAAATTAAAGAATTAAAGCGTACCAATGAAATTCTACGCAAAGCAGCCGCTTTTTTCGCCCAGGCGGAGCTCGACCGCCCACACAAATAATGGTGGATTTTATCCATAACAATAAAGATCGATATGGTGTTGAAGCGATTTGTAGAATTTTACCGATTGCAGCTTCGACCTATTATCGGGCTTTAGATCTCGTTGATAACCCAGAACATCGAGCGAAACGTGCTCTGCATGATTTACATCATGCAGAGCAAATCAAACGTATTTGGAAAGAAAGTTTAGGTCGATATGGTGTACGTAAAGTTTGGCAAAAATTGAAACGTGAAGGCTATGTTATTGCACGTTGTACAGTTGCTCGATTGATGCAGAAGCTAGATATACAAGGTGTTTGGCGTGGTAAGAACAAACAAACTACCCGCAGCCGAGATGATCAAAAACGAGCAGATGATTTAGTGAAACGGAATTTTAGTGCTGATCGACTACCAAGACGGTATCTCAGGTCAGTGACTTTACGTATATTCAAACCAATTCTGGCTGGGTCTACACTGCATTTATTATTGATGTGTTCTCGCGAGCAATTGTTGGATGGAAAGTATCTACACGGATGAATACAGATATGGTGCTCGATGCATTGGAGCAAGCATTGCACGATCGAGGTATGCCTAAGAATGTGATTCATCATTCAGATAAAGGTGTTCAATATCTTTCTATTCGCTATACCAATCGTTTAGAAGCAGCAAATTTACGAGCATCAGTCGGTACAACGGGTGATTCATACGATAATGCTCTGGCTGAAACGGTGAATGGCTTATACAAAACAGAGGTGATTGAATATTTAAAAGCAGATTGGCAAGGTTTAGCGGATGTACAACTTGCGACATTAAATTGGGTAGATTGGTTCAACAAAAAGCGTGTACACAGTGCACTGGGTTATGTGTCGCCTTTTGAGTTTGAAGCAATGTACTATGATAAGATTAACCCGTTAGGTCAGGTGGCCTAACTTAAATAAAAAAGTCTCCGACAAACCCGGTACGGTTCACAATCAATTTCAATCTGATGAGCGAACAGATTCTGTCTATACTGAGTTGTACGACACTATAGGCTGTAAATCTAAAACCTTTAGACTCAGCATTAAAAGCTTTTTTAATAGTTTTTCCTCCAAATCTATCCAATAAGATTTGATCTACAACATTTAGTTCAATAATACTCAATGCAGCATCTACCCCAAAGTACCCGAAATGCAACTGTCATCAATTTGTAATAAAAATCGATTATATCTCGTGTGATAATGCAACTTTTCTTTGCGAGTTTATAAATGTCAGACAAAATCAGCTTAAACTATTTAAATGAACTCATTCGTAATGCTGAGAAAAAAGATAAAAAAGTTGACAAGATCTTATTAGGCTATAAGGCGTATTATTTTTTTATGTCTGACAGCGAATTCCATAAAGAAGTCACTAACTCTGCCCTTTCACCAAGTAAACGTAAATATAAAAACTATAAAATCAAAGTGACTCAGGACGAATATCAAGTTGATTTAAAATTTCAGGAAAAATAAGCAGGATTGCTCTAATTCTCAGGTTTAAACTCTTTATTTATTGACAGCCATTATGATTAAAGCATCAAAAAAGACAATCTAGACATTAGATGACCTGTTGTACTTAAGATCGTTACCCGCCAATTCAACATCATCTGATACAATCAAAATAACGGTTCACGTATCCTGTGAACTCCTGTTTTCTGACCAAATAGCACTCCGATAGTGTCCTCTTAAAATTTATTGGACACTATCGTGGTATTAATGAGTTAGAAAAGTGGGGCTCAGCGGATGCTTACGATTAAACAAACGATCGAGCCATCCGTTACCCTGCTCACACCATGACGAATCAGCTTTAAAGATTACGCTGATTGACTCGTTTAGACAGTTCTTCAGCCGATTCTTTTCGCTCCGAATAACGGTTGGTCAAATAGGCACTCTGACCGCGAGTCAGCAAAGTAAACTTGTATAGCTCTTCCATTACATCAACAATACGATCATATAGCGATGAAGGCTTCATCCGTCCTTCCTCATCAAACTCCAAAAAGGCTTTAGGAACAGAAGACTGATTTGGAATCGTGATCATTCGCATCCAGCGCCCAAGAACTCGCATCTGGTTTACACTGTTAAATGACTGTGATCCACCGCTCACCTGCATCAAAGCCAATGTTTTACCCTGCGTAGCACGAATAGCTCCTGCAGCAAGTGGAATCCAATCAATCTGTGCTTTGAAGATTGAGCTCATCGAACCATGCCGCTCAGGCGAACACCAAACCATGCCTTCAGACCAAGCCAACAATTCATGCAGCTCTTTAACCTTTGGATGTTCCAGATCACCATCTTCAGGTAAAGGTAAACCTTTGGGATGAAAGATTTTAACCTCACAACCAAAACGCTCAAGAATTCGCCCAGCTTCCATCACAGCTAGGCGGCTATATGAACGCTCTCTGTTTGAGCCATATAGCAATAAGATACGTGGTGGGTGACTTAGTTCTTTAGCCTGCACTTCCGCAAAAGTTGGTGTCGGTAAAAGATCAGATTCAAGATTAGGGAGTGTCATCTTTGCCTCTTAAGAATTTGGATAATATTTTTTCTTCAGCCATAAAGCTACGCTAACCAATGCAATCAGCACGGGCACTTCAACCAATGGGCCAATAATCGTGGTAAAGGCAATCGGTGAAGCCAAACCAAAGGTAGCAATCGCAACGGCTAAAGCTAATTCAAAGTTGTTACCTGCTGCGGTAAATGAAATTGCGGTGGTTTTGGGATAGTCATTCCCCATCCATTTACTCATGAAAAAGCTGACAAAGAACATCACGACAAAGTAAAGCGTCAATGGAATTGCAATCCGCAACACATCCATTGGCAAACTCACTACATCACCGCCTTTCAAGCTAAACATGGCTACAATGGTGAATAACAAGGCCAATAAGCTGAGTGGACCAATTTTGGGTAGAAACTGATTCTGATACCAGTCCAGACCTTTGGCTTTCACTAAAGATAGACGCGTCAGGAAGCCCATCAGGAATGGAATCCCCAAGTAGATAAGGACAGCATTGGCAATGGTCCAGAAATCAACATTGATGACATTCCCTTCTATCCCAAAAAATGGCGGCAGATAGGTCAGGAAGAACCAGGCATAACTGCTAAAGAACAGAATCTGAAAAATGCTGTTAAATGCGACCAATGCAGCACCGTATTGATTGTCCCCGCATGCCAGTCCATTCCAGATCAGTACCATGGCAATACAACGCGCCAAGCCAATCAGAATCAGACCTGTCATGTATTCTGGGTAATCACTCAAGAAGACTATCGCCAATACAAACATCAGCACTGGCGCAATCAGCCAGTTCTGAATCAGAGAGAGCGCTAATGTTTTTTTATCCTGAAATACTTTGGGCAAAGCTGCATAATCTACTTTGGCTAATGGTGGATACATCATCAAAATCAAACCAATCGCAATTGGCAAGTTGACTGAATTTACACTCATTGCATCCAATGCGACGGATGCTTGTGGAAATACCACCCCAATCGCAACACCCAGTGCCATGGCCACAAAAATCCATAGCGTCAGGTTGCGATCCAAAAAGGATAATCCTGGTTTAGACATGATCTGCTCGCTTAAAGATGGGAAATTTGATTAATTTCAGCAATAAGCTGAGGACGGCTCATGTGATGGGTATCTAATGCAAAAAGTGCATCTAAGCGTTTGTTGATATGTTCTACAGTACTTAAAAATGCCTGTAATTTTTCTTGTTCAGGCAAATCTAAATGTGATGGATCAGATAGACCCCAATGTGCTTTGATTGCTCCTCCTAAATACAACGGACAAGCTTCTTGTGCTGCCGCATCACACACGGTGATGACGACATCGGGCTGATACTGTTCACAGGCATCAATCGTTTTACTCGACAAACCTTCGGTAAACAAACCCAGGTTCTGTAAAGTCTGAATGGTTAACGGATGAACTTGGCCAGAAGGTTTACTTCCAGCGCTATAAGCTACCCAACCTTCAGGCGCTCGACTATTAAACAGAACTTCGGAAAGAATACTGCGACAACTGTTACCCGTGCACAGAAACAAAAATTTCATAAAAACTTACTCGCAATGGCTCTGAATCGATAGAGCTGAGGGATCAAATAACACGGGAACATTGCTACGTTTAAGTGTATTCAGAATTTCAAAGCACCATTCAGGTAGTTGTGGGTTAAGACTGTAATACACCCACTGCTTTTGCCGACGGTCATTCAGCAAACCACTTGATCTTAACAGGGCTAAATGCCGTGAAATTTTTGGTTGGCTTAACTGGAGTTTATCTGTCAAATCACAAACACATTGCTCTTCGTTTTCTACGATAAGCATGACAATACTGAGACGTGTTTCATCAGATAAACATTTAAAAAACTGAACGTGGTCCATAACTGCTCCCATTCTATTATGCAAATATACACATATCCATATATTCAGTAAAGAGTACTCATTATAACAGTATACCCATATCCGTATATGCTTGCCAGAAAGGGAAAAAATTAAAACTTCTTAACATCTCAAGACACAAATAAAAAAGACCCGTGGCTTATGCCACAGGTCTTTTTTACAGTTTTCCACATACACTTATTTATTTTTTTCAATCAACTCCACAATGGCTTGTGG
This sequence comes from Acinetobacter sp. Lyrl_1, assembly GCF_051948795.1. Taxonomy (NCBI): domain Bacteria; kingdom Pseudomonadati; phylum Pseudomonadota; class Gammaproteobacteria; order Moraxellales; family Moraxellaceae; genus Acinetobacter; species Acinetobacter sp. Lyrl_1. The sequence continues at coordinate 56,489 of NZ_JAYJLK010000011.1, read as the reverse complement.
TTCCAAAACTTTGCCACTTGAAACGATTTGATTATCTATGATCAGACCTGGCGTACTTAACAACCCTGTTTCAGCAATTTGCATCATATCAGTTACATATTCAATTTCTGCCTGAACACCCGTACTTTTTACAGCTTCTTCAGTTGCAGCCAATAAGGCTTTGCATTTACGACAACCTGTTCCTAAAACTTTAATTTGCATCTTTATTCTCCACACTTTTTATAAAAACCAATAACCCAAAGTATTCAGGCTATAACCAACAATCAAGATTCCCACAAAAACAATCCCTACAAACAGGCTCAATAAACGGGTTTTCACCACTTGTTTTAACAAGATTAGCGATGGCAGAGAAAGTGCGGTGACCGCCATCATAAACGCTAAAACCGTCCCCAAGCCAACGCCTTTAGTCACAAGTGCTTCTGCAATCGGCAAGGTGCCAAAGATATCCGCATACATTGGCATTCCGACAATCGTGGCAATCAGTACGGAATACCAGTGTTCCTGACCAAGTAAGGCGGTAATCCACTGCTCAGGAATCCAGTTATGAATTGCCGCACCAATCCCGACACCTATCAAGACATAAAGCCAGACCTTACTAAAAATGTCTGTCACCTGTTCCCAAGCAAATGTACGCCGCTCTTTTGCAGTCATGCTGAAATCTTCATCGTCACCTGAGATTGTTTGATGATGAGTCACAAATTCAGCCACATACTTTTCCATTTTCAAGTAGCTGATTAATGACCCGCCGATGACTGCCAGCACTAATCCAAGTAACACATAGACCAATGCAATTTTCCAGTAAAGATACTCGCCAATAAAATAATTGAAGCCAAGTCAACAAGTGGTGATGAAATCAGAAAGGAAAAAGTGACGCCTACCGGAAGTCCTGCACGGGTAAAACCAATAAACAACGGAATCGAAGAACATGAACAAAATGGCGTAATAGTACCGAGTAATGCCCCCATGATATTGGCTTTGATTCCTGTCATCCGACCTAAAATCAGCCGAGTACGTTCTGGAGGGAAATAGCTTTGAATATAAGATAATGTATAGATCAACACTGAAAGCAGAATAAAGATCTTGAATACATCATAAATAAAGAAATGGACACTACCACCCAACCGGGTTGCAACGGATAAACCAAATACATTTTCAACGAACCAGCGCACCCCATCCGAGAGCCAGGTCATTTTAAGTAGAACATCATTTAACCAAGCAAAAATTGCGACAATGTTCTCCATTTAGATCTCCTGCTCTACACTCATACAAAGTCCAACAGCGTTAGGGGTTTCACCTTTTATTTTAAGCGTCTGCCTTGCTCATCAATGATGACTTCACCATCTTCTTTAGCGAAAGCTTTTAATTGCGGCAAAGGTAGAATATCTAGCACTACTTCAGATGGGCGACATAAACGAGTGCCCAAATCTGTCACGACCAAAGGACGGTTAATCAGGATGGGATGTTCAAGCATAGCATCAAGCAATTGCTCATTTGTCCAGTTCGCATCGTCTAAATTAAGTTCAGTATAAGCATCTACATTTTTGCGTAACACATCACGAACACTTAAACCAGAGTCCTGAATCATTTTAATCAGCTGATCTTTTGATGGTGGCGTAATCAGATATTCAATTACTTCTGGTTCGATCCCCGTGTTGCGAATAAGCGCCAAAGTGTTACGAGACGTGCCACAGGCAGGATTATGGTAAATTTGAACTTTTGGCATTTGATCCATGAGTATAATCTCTTAAACAGACAGCTTTTTATATATGAATATTCAAATATACGCAATATGGAATATATGATTAACTACAAGTACCAATAAATAAGAAAATCTCCTGAATCAATCAAAAACCTCCCATTTAGGTATTTCTGAAACGGTGTCAATTAAATTAAGAAGCTAAAGCTTCTTTTCGGATTCTCAACTTACATTAGGAACATCCCTCATCTAACAAACTGAATATCTTAAGGACTTTTTTAATTGTATTTCTCTTAATAAAAGTCAATAAGTTGATAAGAGCGAAATTGAGGTGGTGGCAATTGAACTCACCCAATTTTTTTAATGAAATCTAGTTGTTAAAAAAATTTAAACTTTAGAATCTTACCCAATATTACCCACACAATAGAGAAGACTATGGCTAATGCCATAGTCTTCTCTATTTATTTTTAATTCGCTGATAATTTACTAGCTTAGACTGCTCAGGATCAAAAAACACTGTTTTAATTACTTATCCCTTCACATATTCTATAACTTCATTAATTAAATCAATTAAAAGTAACAGCCATTCTTTTGGTCTAATCGGTTTTTCAAATCAGTGAATATTCGACACAATTAAAATCATACTAAAAATAACTATGCGAAATTTTAGTAACCTATTCCTGTAAAAATTTTTCCGAATACCATACTACCCATTTAAGTAAAAGATATTGAAAATTAATCTGCTTTGAAATTAATTATTCCATTTGCTTTACATTTGTCTCAATAAAATCAATTTCATCTTGCGAAAGACCATATTTCACATAAAGCTGTTGATCAATTTCAGGAATTGATTGATTCCAATCAATATCTGAGTTTTCAGTAAAATCTTGCAAAGGAACCTTAGACCATGTTTCTTTTGACATGTTTTGAGTAATTTTCAAAACACCCAACATAGTACGTGCAAATTTAGTTTTTATATATTTTAGAGTATTAATAGCTTCTATTTCTGTCTCAAAACTTCCAATAGAAATAAAAGTTTCTGTAAATCCTATATATGGCTCACCTATAAAGGGATTACTAATTACTTCTCCCAACTTACCAGAACCACTTGCTTTAGGAATTACTACTTTAAATTTTTCAAAAGATTGTGGCGCTACTAAAAAATCTTTTCTAAACCATCTGTATGCACGCTCATTTGATATACGACCACAAATTTGTACATACTCAATTTCATTACAAGGCTTGTTTATAGTAAAAAATTCTGGAAATCTATCAAAAGCACTTGGCGCAATCCTACGGTCTGACGTCCTTTCCATTTCGTTGGGATATTGATTATATATTAAATCAGAATATCTGTATTGACCACGATTCGTAACAATAGAGTCAATTGTTTCAAATATTCTTTCCACAACTTTTTTAATAATAGATCTTAATGTTTCAGAACTTACAAATATTTCTATTTTTCCAAACTCATAATTATTATCTCGGTATAAGATAGCAACCCCGCCTTTAATTTCCGTAGTTGGAAAAATTTTCTGAGAAATCTGCTCAAAATGAATAACCTTTAAATGTTTATCATTCAACATTTTATTATTCCATTCCTCAGGCGTCTTTCCAGCCTTAAATAGAAATCGAGCAGGAGAAATTAAACAGTATTTATTACTAATTTTTTCAGCTAACTCATAAAAATGATGATAAATTGAACCATCACTAAAATTATCACCAACAGATTCTTCCTGATATGGAGGATTTCCAACAACAACATCAAATTTCATTATTTCTTCACTCCAAACAATTCATCACATTTAGCTGCAAAATCACCTTCCCCTTTTGCAAAAGGTGTCGTGTCTAAACAAACAATATGTGAATCATTAATATTTTTAGCCTGTTCATCAAAACCAAAGATAAAGTTACGAGCAATACGGTAAATAATCTCAGTTGGGGCAAAACCATAAATTTGGTTTTCCAAGATATGCTTTAAACGTTGCTGTGGATTTGGAATTTCATCCTCCAACCCCACATACAATCGTTTTACAATTTCTGTTAAATATAAACCTGATTTCACATACAAATCAGCAAAGGTTTTTTCAGAACTTTTAAATAAATTTGGAGATTCTGCCTGCAATTGATCCACCATCATTTTCACCACCTTTTTAGGTGTAAAAATTTGGTTGTTCTTTTGTGGTGGGATATAGTCAAAAATATCTTCGGTTTGCGTTTCATCAAAATAATTTGCTAATTCACGACGTTTTTTTAAAAACTCTTGTATCGAATGATTAAACACCATGGCATCAAAGAACTGATATGTATCCCTTAAGGTTCTAAACTGCTCTAGAGTAATTCCTGTTACTTCTTTAAATACCTTGTCTTGGATAGTACTATCAAAATTTTCTAAGGTCGTGCTCTCCTCTCCATACGCCATTAAAAATGAAGGAATTGTTCGAGCAAATCCACGTAAACGAGCACGAACATCATCTTCAACATGGTTTTTCTTTTTCTCTTCCGCTTTTTCAAGAATTACCTGTGTTGTTTGTTGGGCTAATTCCTGTGTCTTGGTTGCAACAGTTTGTTGAACCTCTTGTTTAGATTTCTCTTCGATTTGTTGTTTCTTCTCTTCATATTTAGCTTTTGCAGCTTCAACTTGAGCAACATTATTTTGAGATTGAGACACTACTTTTGCGCACTCAACTTCAGCTTCTTTCAGCTTAATCTCTGCATGTTTTTGTACAACTTCAACTTCACGAGCAATAACATTGGCTGATTGTTGAACCACTGCTTCAGCAACTTTTGCAGATAATCCCTGCTCTTTGGCAAGTTCTTTGACAGCATCTTGTGCATTATCCTTAAAAGCATTTGCGACTGTGCTAGCTAAATTCGGACTTGCCGTATTGGTAATATTTTCGACACTCGCTGTAACGTCAGCATACACTTTTTCACCAAAATGTGCTTCCGTTTTTGCAACCACGATTTCATGTGAAACAACAACATCACCTTCTTCATCTACTTGAACATCTTGTGTATTAATAGGTTCATCAGTCTGACGTGGCATAACCTTGCCTGTATCTACAGGATTGAGTTGCTCTAAAATTTCTCGTACCTCATGTGAAGCAAAAATACCCGACACATTTTGGAATAGGAGATTAGACATAAAGCCACGTTTAACAACCTCCTGTGCTTTTAGAGTTTTAGGTATCGTTAAAACTTGCTCAACATCTAACTCAACCATTTTCCCTGCATGATCTTCTGCAATAACAGGGAAAAAGTTGAGTAAAATTTTGATGTTATTCTTACGATCATCACTTGTACCACCACCATTCGTGGTTTGATTCGATAAATTATTTGCAAACTCATCGTAAATAATCAAAGTACGTTCAGGCGCAAAGTCAAATACATAGGCATTTTCTTTTTGCCTTACTTCTCCATCTACTGTATATGTCCATGGATTTTGTGCCCGAAATGCAGCTTGCATATATAAACTAGGTGATTTCATATTGGATAACATAAGTACAGCTGTCCACTCTGGAACAGTTACACCTGTGGTTAATTGCCCAACAGATAAGGTGATCGTTTTTTCTTTAGTCTTGATTGCTTCACGCACACGGTGAAGTGAATTTTGGTTGATGGTTTGGTCATCCTCATCACTATTACGCCCATCACCAGCAGCCAATATAATTTCGTAGTTCTCAAAGACTGGATGTTGCTTAAGTAACTTTTGTAAAGCTTTAGCACTTGCAACCCGATTTAACAACCAAAAGGTATGTTTTAATTCATCTCTTAATGCTTTAGTTGAAAATGGATACTTTTCATTGCGAGTAAGTGAATCTAACCATTTATTCACATCAGCTTCATGAACAAATTTACCTTTTTCATCCGTTTCAAAGAACTCATTAAGATCAAATGCAAAATCTATATTCTGACCATTGATATCAGCGCCTTTATTGACTGTATCGCTAATCATTTGACTCATTTGGTACGAGAACAAATTTAAGCGAGGTAGTTTTTCGTATGGGTTATTTTCCTCAGGATCATCCCATAGAGCCTTAGCTTGCTGCTCGTCACTATATGTCCAGTTATAGATTTCTTCCTCGGTAAATTTACCCGAGGCAACTGCTTTAAATGGTGTGCCTGAGAGATGCAATGTAAAATTACGATTGATGTTGTCAAATGCGATATCCGTTTTAAATGTATCTACACCTTCATGTGATTCATCAATAACCAATACATCCCACTCGTAATCTTTTACCCATGATAATTTATCGTAACTCCCACCAAATGAAATCGCCCCTTTTAAATCTTGCAAAGAAATAAAAGTAATAATACGTTTCTTGCCACTAGCTGTTTGGGCAAGAAATTCTTCACGAGTCAATACAGGTCTATCTTTCAAAGAATCACTTGTTGAGACAAAAGCAAAATCAGTTTGCCATTCAATAAAAGCTTCAAAATCATCAAACCATGAATTGGCAATTGTGGGACGATTCGTAACGATTAATACTTTCTTAGCATCGAGTTGATGCACAAAATCATACGTAGTTAGCGTCTTGCCAAAACGAGGCTTCGCATTCCAAAGAAATTCTCCTTTTGGATTATTTTTAGCATAAGCAAGAGTTTGCTCAACAGCTGCTTGCTGCTCTGCACGCAATTTATAGGTTAATATTTGATAACTTTGATCATATTTTCCATTTTTAAAATCTTTAAGATCTTCAAGTGCCTTTCCTGGTGAACCATTATAAAAAAACCATTCGGTAGACTCACGCTGTTCAATCTTTTTAAATGTACGCAGATAAGCATGAAATTGCTTATCTTTAAACCATTCATCTGAAATATTAAATTTTGCAGCTTCACTCCATAAAACTTCGTAATCTAGACTAGCGGTTTGAGTTTGTTGTTTAATACGGTCAACTACATTTTGTTTTTCCGTATAACCAATTTTTATCCAGCCTTCATTTTTAGCGTAGTTAGGGGTGATATAAGCATAGATTTGCGGATAAACTGTTTTAGTTGTTTTAATTTCCACTGATAGATTTGCTTTCATTTTACCCCCTTATCAAAAAATTCCATCTTTTGTTTATCCCAATTCATAATCTTCACACGCTTACCTGGATGCTTAATCCATTCTTCTTGTTCTCCTCCAAGAGGGAGATTCAATTGCTTAATTAGCTCAAATTTCTCTGATAAAGGAACAATATATTTTAGACCATCCATTTGAAATATATTATAACTAATTATTTCTGCAACATTTTTTAATAACCCTAAAGTCGGTTCATACCCCCATTTAGAAAAATAGTAATCTTTATAAGTATAAAGTAAATTTTCACGTGCTAATAACAGTGAGTCTCCATTCCACTCAAACCCATAACTCGATTTATAAGCTTCTTCAACAAGTCTCTGCCATTCTGCTTTATCATCTATTTCCCTATTAATTCGTTGCAATTTACGATCAACAAAACCTACACGCTCATGAAGTGAAATTTCTCTCCCTGTTTCCATGTCATAACGTGTAGCCATATAAGGGGCTTCACCGCAAGCTATTTCTAACCATTTGCGCTTCACATACGTTTCAATATCATCGTTTAAGTAATTTTGCTCAACCGCATCATTTTGCTTTTTAACAACCCATAAAGGCGTAAAAACTTCTGCTTTTGACTTAGTACGCAACTTCTGAAGCTCACGTGTTTTTAAAGCACGTGGTTTAATAATACCCCCCTTTTCCCCCGTAATGAGTTCTGGTTTAATTTGGGCAGAAGGATCATAATTTTGACCATAGCTATTGTAATTTTCATTCGCCCAAATAATATTTTTCTTCGATCTAGGCGTTGATAATGTTCGATCAATTAAGAGTATATCGAGAATTTCAGGGAGCTGGCGGCTCATTTCATTTTCTGAAATATCAGCCATGAACTTGTAATTATGATTGGAATTATCTGGACTTAATTTTTGCATAGAAATTAATCAAACGGGGGTATATCAACTTAAAAACATTGAATCACATCGCATTTTTTAATAATACGAAAAGCAATCTAAACGAATTGTATCAGCAAATAAGGGATAAATTATTGAGCTACTCTTCAATCCCTGTACTTTTCGACATACTACCATAACGCGAATGATCCGCTATCTTAAAATCATGGTCAGCTGTTTTAAACTGATGGTGGTCTCAAATCAAACCAAAACTCTGAGGACTGTTCAATTTCTTACTGATCATCCTAAAATCTTGCTATCAGATCTCCTTGTCTAGGCTGACCAAATGCCATGCTAAAAATCAAACTTTTTTATTAATAAACAAAAAAATAAGGGAGCAAAAGCTCCCCTCCTATTCACGGCTCGCCAACTTATTTTCAATCCATTGATGGATCTCATAAGCTGACCAACCGATACGGTTTTGAGTGATTTTGACTTTCTTTGGAAAGGTGGGATCGTAGTAGGGTGAATTCTCATCCATCATTTCATAGATGGTTGAACGTCCAACGCCAACTAACTCTACAACCTGCTTGATACTAATCAGTTGGTTCATCTGGAATATTTGTCCTACAAATGTACTCATGTTGTTTACTCCGATCTCATGATGTCGAGCAACTCGCTCATGAGATACGGCAATTCTGTAAGGTTTTACTCTGTCCGATTCAATTCAATGCAGTCACCGAACCCTTTAACCCCTGTTGAATATTAAAAGACTCATTTTGAACAACGGACTGCTGTTGTTCCTTTGTCTGATAAAACTCCTCTACTACATCCAATCCCTCCTCTAGATCCATTTCAAACTTCGCATTGGCAAAGCCCTGTCTTGCCATCTGATCGAGTGCCTCTTGATTAAATCCTGCCTGCTTACTTTGCTGATCAATCTCATGTGCTGTGTGAATCGCAGACTGCAAATCAACGCCTTCCCTCAATGTTAAATCCACGTAATACACAGGTTGACGATAACTCTGCGTTGTACTCTTGCCTCGTAACGTCAGTTGCAGTGGCAAGCACGAAAGCAAGCCATTCGAAGCTGCATGGTAGTAACTCAATCGTGCAGCCAAGGTACGTATGCTGTTAAAGCCTGTGGTTCTAAAGATGAATGTCCCAAATTCATCTGACTCATCTAAGTTCACATGCAAACGACCATAGGGCTTGCAATGCCCGCCCTGAGCCAAAGGACATAAATCAGGTGAAGGACACGGATGCTGTTCAACGCCTTCATTGGTTAAACGCTGACAGGTCTGACCATCACCCATACAGATAGGTCGTCCAGTCTGACGATCAAACAAGGTGTACTCTGCTCGCAGGTTCAGATCAGGATCATTAAAGATCATGCGTACAGGAATTGAACGGAGCTTCTGATTGGGTGAATTCGCTCGAAGCTGTTCATCTAATGGGTGCTTGACCCATCCATCTTTATTTTGGATTTGTGAGGTAATGGTGAATTGATCATCTTTCTCAGGTAGACGTTTACCATTCTTTTCCACGACTCGACCAATACTGATACGCCCAAGTGTAGGCGGTGTGATCGCTAAACCTTTGATCATGGTGATACTCCTATATTTAATTCCTTACAGATTTGGGTGCTTCTATGTAGGTCAGAACACGGACCAAATAAGTGACCCAAATGTTAAAAAGCTGAGTTTTAGCTGCAAAGATCGCGACCGATTTGCTCTCTACACATGATGTAGAGAGCGGGGAGCGATTTTTGTGCATTTTTGATGAAGTGAATGAGATGGGCTTAATCGATATAGATGTTGAAGCGACGACTGCCCTGTCTTTTTAGTGGATATTGTTCAATGAGATCAGGCTGATGTTTGAGTAGAGCTTTAGTATCTAAGCTGATACTGTCGTTGGCTTTCTTCCAAACCACAGAACCCCGACTAAACGTAGCACGCTCTGCATCCTTCATCATCATTTGGATTTGATGCTTGAGTTGATCAAAGCGTTCTTGCTTATGCTGAATCTCTTCTTTGAGTTTGATCAGCTTATCGAACATGAGGTTGGCTGTTTCATTCTGTGATAGATCTTCAACTGTGAGTGGCACATGGATTGGATACAACTGTTGAATGGCTTTGGCTGCCGATTCACTTGCATCTACTGAAGGTGGTGTATCCTTTTCCACACATTCCCAGAAGTAACGTTCTGCATTAATGATGTGCTCAATCACAGATTCAGAACGAGTGACTTTAAAGATTTTGGTTTCATGCCCACAAAGCAATACACACACATGGGCTGCCTGTTTTCCTGTCACCGCTAATTGGTGCTGTACCTGACAAAGTACATAGAGTGGTACACCATCACGCCACAGCTTCGCCCCATGCTCCCCTGCTGTTTTACATTCAAGGATCTGAACTTCATCACTTCCAACAACGGAATAATCTAAGTTTGCCAACATGAAATGCTTATCAGGATCAGGGTGCTGTAACACAGCATTGACTCGACGTACCTTATTATTGGTGTGCATGCTGTAATACTCAGCCACCAATGGTTCAAGTTGCTTGCCCCAATACAGTGGTGCAACACCTGTGCTTTCATCTTCAATGGACTGAGTTTGACGACCTGTTTTAATCAGCCACAGTTCTAGCATCGACATGTATGGGTTTAAGCCACACGCCGTTGCTGCATCACTACTACCAATGCCTTGTTTACGGACTTCAAGCCAATCTTGATACGCCATATCTTTGGTGCTGACTAAGCGTTTTGCAGAGTTAGCTCGCTTGGTTGTGGTTAATGGGTTTAATGCTGTTTGCACACCTGCCTGTACAGATTGATTAGAAATCGGTGCAATTTGATTCATGGTTCTATCCTTATAAATTTCAGTTTTTGTAAAAAAGAAGCGCATAAAAAAGCCATACCCGACACGAGGTCGGGTATGGCGATATGCATGCTGATTTAGTTTGTGGATTGTGAGTTGGAAGTAGAGAGAGTTACGTGTGTGCTGTATTCAGCGATTGTTGAGACTTGCGGGGTTAAGATTGCATGGGTTACATGAGCTTAGGCTATCAAAGATAAAGCCTGTTCTAGTCCACGTTGTTTAAGACCTGCGCCTGCACCAAACCATGCTGAATCGAGACGATGATCCGTACTCATGGCACGACGCTCATGATCAACGAATTCTGTGATCGAACACAGTAAGCCATAAGCTGTATCTTTAGCCGATGAAAGATTTGCTCCACGCCCTTGACCATTAAACATGTCAAGAGCTTTAGTCATGGCTCTTCCATTGGGTTCAGTTTTATTTTGCTGTGATGGATTGCTTGCCACCTGACGGTAGAACTGAATGATGTTCTCTTCAGGATCAGAAATTGACATTGTGCTATTGTTGAACACAGCATCAAAGTAAGCTTTGGCTTCCTGTTGACTGACTTTACGCTGCGAGAGCTGTTTCATTTCATACATGTGTTCATCCCATGCACGCACTGAAATACCCAATTGCTGCTTCACCTTCTCTGCATCGAACTTGGTGCTGTGCGGTACTTTGACTACACCTGAACTTGCAGTTGCACCTTTGAGGGCAATCGCAAGCGTGTTGTTACACACGACTCGAATACTCGTAAATTGTGCTGTTGTTGCTAAAGTGCCATCACATGCAGAAGCAAGCAGAATATAACCATTGCTAACATCCTTACCTCTTAATGCTGTACTTTGACCTGTACGTGCTAAAGCCCAGAACTTCTTACCGCCTTTCAACACACCTGCAGTTTCAAGCTCAAAGCCTGATTGTTCTGACAGATCACGGTAGAACTCCAAAATCTCTTTCGGTTGTACTTCCTGATAACGCTGACTGACCACAGATAACGGTGCATGGGTATCTGAACGATACAACACTCGCTGTTCTTCAAATGGCATGATAATGCTTTGACCACGCTCATTCTGAGCCATGTAACTGACATCAGATGATTCGATGCGCCAATCCATTCCAGCTTGCTGTGCCCAGACTTCCAGTGGTTGATTTGGACTGAGTTGATTCCCTAAGCCATGCCAAGGGGTTTCACCAACATAGGCGATTTGTTGAATTTGATGTGCCATCGATTTGATCTCCTAGCTGACTCAACGAAAGTTCTGCTGACATTGGTTGCAGTGGTAATAGGTCATGGTGACAGGCTTTTTCGGCTCATCAAACACACTGCTAAATAGACCACCAATCACTGCACCTGCTAATCCACCAAGTAATGGTGATACGGGTAAAGGTAAGCTCTTTGAGATGGACGCACCAATAGTGGCAAACGATGCTGAAGCAGCAAGACCTGATGATTCAGCTCCATTCACTTGTTGATTCACCACTTGGATGACTTGATCGGATAGGCAATACGGACAAGTTAAACTCATAATATACATCTCCAAAAATGACAAAGGCTTACCAATTGGCAAGCCCTGAAAGTTGAAATAACTTTGTTTTCATCTAGATGATGTATATCTGAGATTTAGTTCAATTAACGTCTTGAATGCTTTTGTCGTATTTGCCCTTTACCAAATGTTCTACGTCCCATAGGCTTAACACGTAAATATTGGTCAGTCCTTTTATCAGGATCAGTTAGGTAGCTTATTGATTCAATAAAGTTCTGCACCTGATCAGGGTGTTTACGATGGATTACCCCTATACCTAATCGACCTTGGTTCCTCAACTCGGTCACTCTTTCTCTGTTATAGCAGTTATAGCCTTGACCATAGTCACTGGTAATCTCTTTCCATAGTTTAATGATTTCATCACCCCAATAACGTGCATTAGGACTACGTTGAGCAGTGTCGTATATCACAGCTAAATGGCAATGATATCCCTTACTCTTGCCACCTTGTTCTAGTCCCCAAGCATAGCCAATCACATGTTTAAATATTCCATCCTTATTCTGAATTTTATTCACCAACTTATCTAAATCAAAATATAGATCGTCCACTTTAATTCTTCTTTGATACTCTTGTAGATAACCTATATCGACGCGTACTACTAATATTCTACTGCATCTATCAATCACATTTCGACAATAGTTTTCAAGCTCTCTTCTATTCTCTTTCTTCTGATTAATAATATCCTCATAATCATCTTCAAAAGATTGATAATACTCAAAAAACCACCTTCTAATCTCCTCAAAACCAATATCATCTAACTCATCAGATAATGATTCAAATCCAGAATCAATACTAATTAAATCAAAATACAAGACAATAAAAAATTTCACATAACCTGTGTAATCATAATCAGGATCGTATACATCATTAAAATCTAATAGTAAATCAGTTAATTCTTCATAGAAGCCACTCCACTCCGTTCTTCTACGTTTAAGACGTTTTAGGAAGTTTTCGATATCTAGAAAGAGTTGTGCTTGATTGATCTTATCGCTCATGTTTAAACCTTGTGTGTGTTAGTTACATAAGAGATAAGAAGTTAAGTAAATTTAAACCTTTACTGCAGTGAGAGTTGCTATTTGGAATAAGATAATATTAAAACCAAAAATGATTGAGCTTAGATTCCACTATGAAATCCATCTAAATCCGTCTTGACCTACTGCATTAGATCCAATGATTCATTGATAAAAGTCTAGAAGCTCAAAACTTTAAAAAGCTAGAATTAGCTGAATGAAAATCAAATTTTTCAGTATGATGTAAAAAAATACATGTTATAACAACTTTCCAGTTATTTTTTATCTTGCAAAATTACACCGAAATCACTAGGTTATATTTACGATAAATACTACGCAACTTACTACCAAGAACATGATTAAATTCCTCTCTAATCAGCATACAAACTTCAAATTATGCAGTGATTTTTTTCGAGAATTCAAAGATGAAGACCTAATTTGGACTACCCACTTATGGGTTGAAGATCAGCGTCTACCAACCACAGAATATTTAGATTTACTAAATAGAATTCATAACTTTGAAGAGCTTCAAGACTTCTTAACAAAAGCATTTGAAAAAACCAGAAAAGAGAATTTAGAAAGATTCATAGATCAATGCCAACGAAAAAAAATTCGATATATTGCTGCTCAGGATATTAATTTTCTTTCAAAAAACAATAGACTATGCTGGTTTATTATTAATCAATTAGAAAATGAATTTACTACACTTAAATTCAAACAATATCAATATAAAAACCCATATTTTCTATTGATATATTTAATTCAAATAGAACTCTTGGATAAAAAAATTAATATAGATGAATTTAGAGATTTTTATAAACTATTAGATTCTGATAAAAACCCAAAAAGAATATTAAAAAATTATATAAATGATTCAAACTTTATTAATTGGTCTCTGGATTATACTGAAACTCAATATTCAATAGAAACACACCCTGTTTTTCCAGCTGTCTCTATTAATGAAAAAATTGAAAAACTTTACGGTTATTGGGATCAACAATATTCAAACAATGAATATAAATATTTACATGACATAAACTTACTAAAAAAAGCATGGCAACAAAAACAATTCAGAGAAAAAGGTAGCCTTAAAAAACAGTATCACCTTCCTTTGACAAAAAAGACTAAATCACAACTCAAAACATTGGCTGAAAAAATGGATATTTCAGAAAGTAAAGTTTTAGAAAATTTAGTCCAAGAGGCCTTCGAAAAGGAAATGCTAGATGAAAAAGGAAAGGCTCTTTATTGAGCCTTTCCTTCTCCCTTTGCTAATTCATCCAAATAATCAGACCATGCTTGCATCATCACTGTACGCTCTTCTAAGTACTTTGTACGATTGTAAGCTCGTCCATGCATATCGCGAACCTGATGAGCGAGCTGTTGCTCTATACGCTCAATTGGAAATTTTAAAACTTCATCTAACAAAGTTCGGGCAGTTGCTCGGAATCCATGCCCTGTCGTTTCTCCATTTTCAAAGCCATATTGTTTCAAGCGCTTGTTAATAGTCGATTCACTGATAGTTTTGCTCTTATCCCGCATAGATACGAAACAATATTCTGTATGTCCCGTGATGCAATTCAATTCTTGGAACATCCTTAATACTTGATCGGATAAAGGGACAATATGCTGTAAAGCAGTCTGATTCTTAGTTTTTGGCGGTGTATAGCTCCATGTTTTATTTTCAAAATCTATATCAACCCACTTTGCTGCTCGCAGCTCCCCAGGACGCACAAATACATGCGGTAAGATTTTCACCGCATAATCAATAGCAATATCCCCACGCCCTACGTTCGCATTTATATTTCTAAGTAGCTGCCCTAACTGCTGCTCATCCGTAATTGCAGCCCTATGCTTGGTTTTCCCTACCTTTAAAATCCCGCTAATCTGATCAGCAACATTGAACTGACATAAACCCAACGCAATCGCATAACGAAAGACCTGCGATGCTTTACTTCGCATACGCTTTGCTGAATCAGTTTTGCCTTGTTTCTCATACAGACGGCACACTTCTAATATCTGCGATGGCGTAATACAGTCTATTGGATAATCACCAATTGCAGCATACAACTTACCCCAAACAAATTGATTCCTTCGCTGCGTACTAGGCTCTAACTCTTCAGTTTTGCGGTATTCATCTGCGATTAAAGCGAAAGTATTTTTACATGATTTAGCTTCTTCTTCATTTTTCTTCACAACCGCTGGATCTATATTTTGGGCGAGTAATTCCCGACATTCAGTTCTTTTTGCTCTCGCATTTAGCAGCGATACCTCTGGGTATGTTCCAAAAGAAATGCTATTACGTTTTTTAGTAATTGGGCGAGCATAATCCCATCTCCAATAGGAGTTACCATTTTTATCAATAATAAAAAATAATCCTTTACCATCGGCTAGTTTGATTTGAACCTTGGTTGATAACTTTTTATGTGAATTTACAGCTGAACGAATCTGTGTATCTGTCAGATTTACAATTACTTTTGGCATTTTTGCGGTAAGCCTTTGCAATAATTTTGAAATTACCGCAAAAATTACCGCAAAAAACTTAAATAACCTAAAACATGCTCGGACAGTCTCGGATAACAAGAATACGTAAGTTATTTATTTTTAATGATTTTCGTATTTAATCGGATGAGGTAAAACAAAGAAATGGTGCGCTCAGCGGGACTCGAACCCACGCCACAGGCTTCGGAGACCTGTACTCTATCCAGTTGAGCTATGAGCGCGCGCTGCACATCATAACAAAAAATTGCTGAAGGTAAAGCAACTATATATAAGTTACGTATTTTTATGCTTATGCTTTAAACAATGTTCCAAACTTGCAACATAGAATTCCATGTAACTTACTTGGTTTATTGACGCGGATCGCTCACAATAGTAGCTCTATTCCTCAAGTGAGAATTTCATGACTGATGCATTGACGTTAAGGGACGTGTCAAAGACCTATCGAAATGGTTTCCAAGCACTGAAAGGAATTAATTTGACCGTTCCTGAAGGCGAGTTTTATGCCCTACTTGGACCTAATGGTGCAGGTAAATCTACAACCATTAGCATCATCAGTTCTCTTACCAAAAAAACGGCAGGTACTGTCGAAATTTTTGGGCATAATCTAGATACCCAACCATCCCAAGCCAAGCAATGTTTAGGGGTAGTACCGCAAGAATTTAACTTTGGTCAGTTTGAAAAGACCTTTGATATTTTGGTCACACAAGCAGGCTATTACGGCATCCCTAACAAAGTTGCCGAACAACGTGCCGAAGAATATTTAGAAAAACTGGGTTTATGGGATAAACGTGCCACTCAAGCGCGAATGCTGTCTGGCGGTATGAAACGTCGTTTAATGATTGCACGTGCCATGATGCACGAGCCGAAACTGCTTATTTTGGATGAACCCACTGCAGGTGTAGATATTGAGCTGCGTCGTTCAATGTGGGATTTTTTAACAGAGATGAATGATAAAGGCACCTCAATCATTCTCACTACCCACTATTTAGAAGAAGCCGAAATGTTGTGTCGTCGTATCGCGATTATTGATCGTGGTGTGATTAAAGAAGACACTTCCATGAAAAACTTCTTAAACCAGTTAAGTGAAGAATCTTTTATTTTCGATTTAGCTGAACCGATTCAACCCATTCATTTAGATATTATTGGTGTACGTTTCAACTTAATTGATGCAGTGACCCTAGAAGTCACTATGGATAAAGCTCACACCTTAAATGATTTATTCCAACTTTTAGAAGCACAAGGCATTCGCGTGCGCAGTATGCGTAATAAGTCCAACCGTCTAGAAGAGTTATTTGTCAAAATGGTCGAAAAGAATTTAGATGGAGCTGCGCAATGAATTTTACCCAACTACGGATTGCACTCTATACCTTAGTGCATAAAGAAGTTCGTCGTTTTATGCGCATATGGCCTCAAACCTTGCTCCCGCCAGCCATCACCATGAGTTTGTACTTTGTGATTTTTGGTAATTTGGTCGGTTCGCGTATTGGTGAAATGGGCGGCTTTAGCTATATGCAATTTATTGTGCCCGGCTTAATTATGATGGCAGTCATTACCAACAGCTATGCCAACGTATCTTCAAGTTTTTTTAGTGCAAAATTCCAGAAAAGCATTGAAGAACTAATCATGAGCCCTGTACCTTTGCATGCCATTTTATGGGGCTATGTTTTGGGTGGTGTTAGTCGTGGCGTATTGGTCGGTATTATTGTCACCACCATGAGTCTATTCTTTACCGACCTTTATATTACCAATTGGTTTGTTACCATTTATACCGTATTAATTACGTCCTTTTTATTTTCATTAGGCGGTTTTATTAATGCTGTTTATGCCAAATCATTTGATGATATTTCTATTATTCCAACTTTTGTACTGACTCCACTGACTTATTTAGGTGGTGTATTCTATGCCATTAGTGCCTTAAGCCCTTTTTGGCAAAATCTCTCTTTAATTAACCCTGTGGTGTATATGGTTAATGCTTTCCGTTACGGCATTTTAGGACATAGTGATGTCAACGTGACGATTTCATTATCTGTGATTACACTATGCTGTGCTGTGCTTTATGGTATTGCCTATCATTTACTTTCTCGTGGTTCAGGAATGCGTGAATAATGAGTGTTGAACAATCTCTTCTTGGTAAAGACACCAATTATCCTACAGAATATCAACCCGATATTTTGTTCCCTATTTCACGTGCTGCTGCACGTGAAAAATATGCAGATATTGAGGGAATTCAACTCGGGCAAGACTGGTGGCACGTTTTTGAAATTTCGTGGTTGAATGCCGCAGGTGTTCCACAGGTTGCGATTGGTCGGATTACGCTACCTGCTTCATCACCTAACCTGATCGAATCAAAATCATTAAAGCTCTACTTTAATAGTATGAACTTTACTCGCTTTCAGTCTGAAGCCAATTTCATTGAAACTGTTGAGCATGATTTAACGGCTGCAGCACAAGCACCTGTTACGCTAACTTTATTTAAGGTTGATGATTTGGCAATTAGCCAACCTGAAGGTATTTGTATTGATCAGCTCACGCCTGAGCGTTTAGAGCAGCATCCTGACCCAAGTTTATTGCAATTCGATTTAGGACAAGCGGAAGATATAGAGGTACAACTTTTCTCACATTTATTACGCAGCAATTGTCCTGTCACAGGACAACCTGACTGGGGCACGGTTTTTATCCGTTATCAAGGCAAAAAACCTTGTTATCGCAGTATTTTGGCTTATATTATTTCTTATCGTCAGCATAATGGTTTCCATGAACAATGTGTGGAACAGATGTTTGCAGACATCTGGCAAAAATTCGCACCAGAAAAACTGATGGTATATGCAACCTATACACGTCGTGGTGGTTTAGACATTAACCCTTGCCGTGTATCGGACTTAACATGGATGCCTCGCCCTATTCGTTTAGCGCGACAATAACAACATTGAGGTTGAACAATGCCATTTTTTGGATTCATTCCATCTGCAGAATTATTAAATACGATTGAAACTGCACAACAGAAAAAAAATTCAAGTGAGCCGCTGTACCCACTGCGCGACAAAACCGCATTAATGATTAATGAAGAAATCATTGATGCCATTTTAACCGAGTTGGTACGTCGTTTTCCTGCCAGCGATAAACGCGACACTGCCGAAAAACTTGCGGGCTATGTCAAATCTACCGTTGCAGTACTCCTAAAACAATTATTAAGCAAAGCGCCAAATGATGTCGTGAAACAATCGATTGAATTTTCTGAGCGCAGTAGCTTTAAAGATGCAGCAGGCAATGCACGTGTAGGTGAAACGCTCGATGCAAGTTTAGTGACCAACCTGAAACACAACTATGCCGAAATTCAAGCAGGCAATGAAGTGAACAAAGCTGCTTTAACCGAACTATATAAACAGTTTGCAGAAGCGACGGTACGCCACTTTATGAGCGACTTTAACAAAACCCTCGATTTGGGCATGATTAAGCGTAAAGCAGCAGATATTGGCGCAGCAGCGGTAATTAAAGCTGTCCATATTGCGGTGGATAAAATCATCCCAAATTTAACCAAAGAGGAACTCTTGGTTTTAGCGGAATATCACGACACCTTATTCCATCATTAATATCAGTGGGTTTAACTCATAATGCGTTTTAAGCCCTTTTGTTGCATGTTAAGTGCAAAATGCCTGATTTTGATCAGGCATTTTTATATGCAATGCAATATCAGGATATGTCTGCAACTTTTGCACAATCAAGAATAACTTTTTGCACCTAGATTGAATTTTGTTACAAATCCTGCGCGCTTTTTACACATTCTTTGTCTATTTTTGTATAAGTTTTTGCAAACCAGTCACGCATGAATGCTATCTTAGCCGCTTACTTCGCTTTCGCAGTTTGGCCCCAATAGCGGCTTATTCTTCATATATAAGTAGCAACTTATTTACTGCATATAAATAAGTTGTGTAAATCATCAATTTGGAATTTTCCTCAATATGTTCAAACTTGATTTTTATAACAAACTAAAACGTCTTTCTTTACTCATTGGTGCATTTTCTATCACCAGTTTTTGTCAGGCCAATGATTTCCAAAA
Source organism: Acinetobacter sp. Lyrl_1 (assembly GCF_051948795.1). Lineage (NCBI taxonomy): Bacteria > Pseudomonadati > Pseudomonadota > Gammaproteobacteria > Moraxellales > Moraxellaceae > Acinetobacter > Acinetobacter sp. Lyrl_1. Next base: position 36,919 of record NZ_JAYJLK010000011.1, on the reverse strand, counting down.
TCATCCGTCTTATGCCAGTTTTAAACAAAAAACCATGCAGACCTATGGCTTGAGTGCAGCACAAGTCGATTGGGCGATGGAAGGCTCTAAAAACTTACCCAATATCATCAACATCATGAACCGCCCAGGCGAAAGTAAGCCTTGGTACGACTATAAAACCAATTTCCTTGCAGAAAGCACTATTCAGCGCGGTGTGCGCTTTAAACAACAATATGCAGACACGCTCAATCGTGCTGAACAGCAATTTGGTGTACCGCAATCCATTATTTTAGGGATTCTGGGTGTAGAAACAGGTTTTGGAAGCAATAAGGGCTCTTTTGTAACCCGTGATGCCCTTGCCACCTTAGGCTTTGGTTATGAACGTCGCGCAGAATACTTTAAAGATGAACTCGCAGCACTGATCGCATGGTCATATAAAGATGGTGTGCCAACTTCTTCAATTGTTGGTTCTTATGCAGGTGCTGTTGGTTATCCGCAGTTTATGCCTAGCAATATTCCAAAATTTGGGGTCGATTATGACGGCAACGGACATATTGATCTACGCAACTCGGCAGTCGATGCCATTGGCTCCATTGCAAACTACTTGGCACAACATGGCTGGCAGCGCAATCAACCCATTGCATTTGCTGCACGATATACAGGCAACAATCCTGACAGTGTCATTGCCAAAGATTTGACCCTGCCAACACCTTATGGGGTTTTAAAATCGCAAGGCGTGATGCCAATGAATCCAATTGTGCAAATAGATGACCTCGACTTGGTCAATGTCATTCAATTACAAGAAAATTATGGTCATATCTACTATATAACCTACCCAAATTTTCAGGTGATTACGACTTATAACCGTAGCCGTATGTATGCGACTGCACTGTGGTTATTGGGCACTGAAATTGCGAGTCGCTAAGTACAAATTTAAATATAAAACCAAAAAGTCAAGAAATATTTTTGACAATTTGATCACAAAACAAACTTTTTACATATAATGTTACAATATTGATTATTTTTTAATCAAATAGAGTTGGTTTTTGGTACTTTTTGTCATTATTTTCGTATAAAGACTAGACACCTTTAGTGAGGGATGAATATTATCCATTTCGTCAAATGTAGTCGAAAAAGTGAAATTACAGACAGGATTACCACTATTTCAATCAGTTAAGAGCGAAATAAGTTAAAAATTCTGTCTTCAGGAGTTCAAACCATGCATAGTTCACTTAAATACTTACTTGCACTTTCTGCAGCTGTTGCCCTAAGTCAGTCGCAAGCTGAAATGGTGCAATCATCATTCAACAATGATAATGAGTCATCTAGCCTAGCTGCGCGTGTACTCAACAAAGAAGCACAAAGTTTTAATTCACATTTCTCAAATTTGAATAGCCTTTCAATCACCGAACGTTCAGGCGACCAAATCCGTCGTCAAACGATTGCAGCGAAAATTGAAATTCCTGCTGAAGAGCCTTCAGTGATTGAAAAGTTAAATACAGTGGCATCGAACACTGTACGTAAATTTAGCCAAACAGGTATGGCATCTTGGTACGGTCGTCAATTCCACGGTCGTAAAACTGCAAGCGGTGAAACGTTCGACATGAACGCAATGACTGCTGCACACCGTAGCCTGCCGCTAAACTGCTATATTCGCGTAACCAATAAAAACAATGGTAAAAGCGTTGTAGTTAAAGTAAATGACCGTGGTCCATTCCATGGCAACCGTGTACTCGATCTTTCTTATGGCGCTGCAAAACAATTGGGCATCACCAATGCAGGTACTGCCAAAGTAAGCATTGAGCGTATTGACGGTCCAAACTCTTAAGATTCGCTTACACGACTTCACATTTGACTTGAAAGCCACAGCAATGTGGCTTTTTTAATGCCTGTAAGATTTACAGTCATCCCATGCATGTCTGCACAAAGATGATCCACACAAATTTTGTTGCCACTTCATTTTGAAAATATGAATACTGTTTTGACCGCCTCACTGTTCTCAGTTATATTTTAGACAGTCAAACAATAACAACGGATGATCGGTCTACAGGAGTAGCACATGAAGACAGTAAGCGAGTGGCTAGATGAATACAGCGAGAGCCATCAAAATAAAACCAATAAATTAATTCACTGGGTGTGCGTACCTACGATCTTTTTTTCGATTGTCGGCATCTTGGCGCATTTCAGCGCTTTACTAACAACATTACTTCTGGTGCTCAGTTTTATTTTTTATGCACGTTTAGACTTGGTTCTTGCAGTTGCAATGGCAGCATTAATGCTGGTAATGGCATGGCTGATTTATGTTTTGCCTGTTGGAATGGGTTTTTATATCGCAATTTTTGTTTTGGCGTGGATTGGGCAGTTTTATGGTCACAAAGTTGAAGGGAAAAAGCCTTCATTCTTCAAAGACCTCCAATTCCTTCTCATTGGCCCAATTTGGTGCATGGATGCCTATTTAGGTAAAATCGTACCCTCTTGGAAAACACGTCGTAAAAACAGCATTATGAGCATTTAAACGCTATATCCTATTTTCGTTATCGGAAGAACCGTTATTGATAGGTTCTTCCTTGATGTTTTAACCATCCGCCCACGTGTTTGTTTGCTGGATCATGATGCGTCCAGTGAATCACCCCACCCTTATCTGAGTATTCATATTCACCAAAAAACTCAACAGTATCACCTTTTGCAATATTGGTAATTCGTGGTGCAAGATCAATATTATGTGCAACCAATACAGTTTGCCCATTATTCAGTTTTAAAATAAATTTTTGATGACGTGAGCCTTCGTTGTCATCCGCTAACACTGCAATGACCTGCCCACTCGCACGGACTTGTAAATCGCTCTGTTTGCGCTCAAACGCACGTTCAATCAGCTGAACACCCTGAGCATCATCTTGCAGCGTATCTCGCTGTACGTCTAACTGCTCTTTTTCATCTTGTGATGTGCGAGCAGTGCTTGTAGTTGGCGCGCTTGATGTTTCAGACTGAAACTGTTGTAAATCTATGCCAAAAAATGCAGCAATTAACACCACAATAATTGCGCCAATGCTTAAATTCTTTTTATTTGCCATATAACCTCCTTGTTCTGATTCCACCCTATACGATTAAGTCAATTATTCGTAACATACTGATTTAAAATTAATATCTTTAATCTTCATCTCAATATTTATGCCACGATTGCATATTGCCAAAATCTATATTCACAAAAAAGCCCCAAAATAAATTGGGGCTTTCCTTACAAAATATTTTACCTTAAGTAAAAATTATTTTGCAGCAGCTTGAGCAGCAGCAACTTCTTCAGCGAAGCTCATTTCTGCTTTTTTCTCAATACCTTCGCCTACTTCGAAACGAACGAATTGAGCAACAGTTGTACCAGTTGCTTTTAATACTTCAGCAACTTTCTTCTCGTTGTCAATTACGTACATTTGACGATCAAGCGCAACTTCGTTCAAGTATTTTTCAACTGAACCAGTTACCATCTTCTCTACGATGTTTGCAGGCTTACCAGATTCAACTGCTTTCGCTTCTGCAATTTCTTTCTCTTTAGCGATAAGATCAGCAGGAACTTGTTCAGCAGTAACAGCAACTGGGTTGAATGCAGCAACGTGCATTGCAATACCTTTACCAGTCGCAGCATCACCTGTGTAAGAAACAACAACACCGATTTTTAAACCGTGCTTGTACACAGCAAGGTTTTCACCTTCAACGATTTGTGCACGACGAACTTGGATGTTTTCACCAATTTTTTGAACAAGTGCAACACGTGTTTCTTCAACAGTTGCGCCATCTTCAAGTTTAAGTTCAGCAATTTTAGCAGCATCAGTTTCGTTTGCAGCAAGAGCAGCAGCAGCAACTTTCGCAGAGAAACCAGCAAAGTTTTCGTCTTTTGCAACGAAGTCAGTTTGACAGTTTACTTCTAAAAGAATCGCTTTGTTGCCTTCTTGAACGATTGTGATTGCACCGTCAGCAGCAATGTTACCTGCTTTTTTAGCAGCTTTTGCTTGACCAGATTTACGAAGGTTGTCAATCGCTAATTCGATGTCACCGCCCGCTTCTGTTAATGCTTTTTTACATTCCATCATTGCTAGACCAGTACGATCACGCAATTCTTTAACCATGCTTGCTGTAACTGCAGTCATGTTTATCTCCTAAAATCGGTAGAAAATGAATTCTTTTTTTAACAGAAACGGCCCAGAGGGTGTCTCTTGGGCCGTCTGCATACATGACGCTTACTTTGCCACCATCACATGTCGCAAAAATGACAAGCTTACGTCAAAACGCATTAAGCCTCAGAAGCAGGAGCTTCTTCGCCTTTTGCTTGAGCATTGGCTTGAGTTTGAGCGTATTCTTTACCAGCAATGATCGCATCAGCCATTGAAGAAGCGTAAAGTGTTACTGCACGGATCGCATCGTCGTTACCCGGAATAACGTAGTCTACGTTGTCTGGGTTAGAGTTTGTATCAACGATACCGATTACAGGAATACCTAAGTTTTTCGCTTCTTTAATTGCAATTGCTTCGTGATCAACGTCAATTACGAATAATGCGTCAGGTAAACCACCCATGTTTTTCACACCGCCTAAAGCGCGCTCAAGTTTTTCCATTTCACGGCTACGCTCTAAAGCTTCACGTTTAGTAAGCTTAGCAAAAGTACCGTCAGTAGACTGAACTTGAAGATCTTTTAAACGGCTGATAGATTGGCGAAGTGTTTTCCAGTTCGTCAACATACCACCTAACCAACGGTGATCTACATACGGTTGACCAGCGCGTTGAGCTTGTTCACGGATGATTGCAGAAGCAGCACGTTTTGTACCAACGAACAAAACTTTGTTCTTTTTGCTAGCCAATTGGTTTGCAAAGTTCAAAGCATCATTTAACGCAGGAACAGTGTGTTCAAGGTTGATGATGTGAATTTTGTTACGCGCACCAAAGATGTATTGACGCATCTTTGGGTTCCAGAAACGTGTTTGGTGACCAAAGTGTGCGCCAGCTTGAAGAAGGTCGCGCATGCTTACGTTGTAATCTGCCATTTTCTTTACCTTAAATGTTTGGGTTAGGCCTCCATATATCCGCATTCTCCACCCCAAAGGGCACCCAGAGTAATGTGACGATATATGTGCGGATTTTTAATTTCCCTTTTACCAAGCTCTTTGAAACATATTCATAAAAAGCATTTGATAAAATGGGCGGCTATTTATACCATAGTCACACACAAATTTCCAAAAGTTTTTAAAGATCATGAACACAACTTATCAAGCACCTCGTCGACTCATCAAAACCGCAGAAGATATTGAAAAAATGCGCGTGGCAGGACGACTGGCGGCAGAAGTTTTGGAGATGATCAAAGCACACGTTAAACCAGGCGTTACTACGCTCGAACTGGATACGATTTGCCATGACTATATTGTCAATCAGCAACAAGCTATTCCTGCCTGCTTAGGTTATGGTGCTGCTCCGGGTCGTCCAGCATTCCAACACACCATTTGCACATCGGTTAACCATGTGGTTTGTCACGGTATTCCGTCAGAAAGTAAAGTGCTGAAGAAAGGCGATATTTTAAATATTGATGTCACAGTCATTAAAGATGGTTTCCACGGCGATACCAATATGATGTATATCGTGGGTGGTGAAACTTCCATTTTAGCCAATCGTTTATGCAAAGTTGCCCAAGAAGCGATGTATCGCGGTATGGCAACCGTTAAACCCGGTTCAACCATTGGTGATATTGGTCATGCGATTCAAAAATATGTTGAATCTGAACGCTTTAGTGTCGTGCGTGAATATTGCGGTCATGGTATTGGGACGACCTTCCACGATGAGCCACAAGTATTGCACTATGGTCAAGCCAACACAGGCATGATTTTAGAAGAAGGTATGACTTTTACCATTGAACCAATGGTCAATGCAGGCGTATGGCAAACCAAATTACTTGGCGATAAATGGACAGTGGTGACCAAAGACCACAAATTATCGGCACAGTTTGAACACACCATTTTGGTCACCAAAGATGGCTTGGAAGTGCTGACTGCCCGCCCTGATGAAGATTTATCACGCTTTACTGCATAACGTGTTTGCAGCCAAAATCTGTCATTGGCTAAAAATTTAACCCGTATGTCAAAAAGATCAGTTCCGACTGGTCTTTTTTATTAATTTCAACGCATACAATTTCTATAAAATCTTTTTATTTCAAACCAATAGAACTTTAAAGCCATCCAATAAAACAAGCATTTTCACGTATTCAACAGTTTTGGATTTAACAAAACATCTGCACACTTTTCCAGTTATTCACAAAAGTTTAAAAAAATATCTTGTAAAAACAACAGTTTTATTTTTCCAGTCCATTTCATAATGCCTTGCATAACAATGCCGTAAATAACAACAAGCAAAATTGGACATGGAGTTCCACAATGAAAAAAACACTATGCTGTTTGGCACTGAGTAGTTTGCCAGTCATCAGTTATGCCAACTCACCTTATTTTAGTTTAAAAGATGGTGATGGTTTTAAACGCTTTTCTGTTTCGGTAGGTGCGCTGCACGTTATGCCACAAGGCAAAGCACAACCTTTTCGGGTCAATACAGCCATTCACAACGGCTACACAGCCGATGTCGGTGAGGTTCAATCTCAAACTGTAAGAGATAATTTACGTGACGGTTTTGAGCCACCCGTATTATTAAGCGGAGCATTAAATTTACTGCCTACCGTACCTGCCAACATGAGTGGACAAGCCACAATTTCAGGTTTGGAGCAATGGGATAATCCCGGCACAGGTTTAGAAGCAGATGATGTCACCACACTGGGTATTATCAGCAACTATTTCTTTACCGATAATATTTCCTTTGAAGTCAAAGGCGGCATTCCACCTAAAGTTGATTTGCAAGGCAAAGGTAAAATTTATGCACCCTTCTCCGCAATTGCACGTCCATTAGGCGGTGCGTTGGGTGAACTAGAATTACAAAATGATATTTTCATTACCGATTTAGCAGCGCATGGCCCTGCTGCTTCTGCCCGCGCATGGACACCTGCATTTGAGTTTCAATATCACTTTGGCAAAACAGGCGTAAATAAATTTCGCCCCTATGTTGGCGTCGGTTTGATGTATGCCTATTTCAATGAATTAGAAATTAATCCACGTACTGAGCAGGACTTAATTGCTTCAGGTCACATGATTGCCAATATTAAAGAAGGAAAATCAGGCGCATCTTTAGAAAGCAAGCCAAGTTCAGCCAATCCTAAAGTTGAGTTAGATGCGACCGATGCGTTTGCGCCAGTTGCGACTGTAGGTTTTACCTATGACTTCAATGAAAAATGGTTTGCAGTTGGCTCACTATCTTATGCACACCTTAAAAATGAAACCACCATTACGGTGACCGATGCCAAACACGGCGAATTAATTCACTCTAAAGCAGATATTGAAGTGAATCCAGTGATTGCCTATGCAGGTTTTGGTATGCGTTTTTAAGCATTAATAGCAGTCTTTGATCAGTCCTATTTAAGACGATAATCCCCTTCACTTAATCCTTCTCCCACAGGGAGAAGGATTTTTCAATATCCATTTGGCTTGTAGCTCATGATCATTTTTTACTTAGAATATTCAAACTAATATCTATAACCAAATTTTATCATTTGATGAATTTTATTTTATCGCGATCTGCGGCTGAATCGACTACCATAACAAGCTGTTAGCCATACGTGGATGCCTTATGTCGAATGCTCAATTTTCCAAACCTCTAATTTATATGTTAATTGGAAGTGCCATTATTTTGGCATTATCGCTTGGGGTTCGGCATGCATTTGGTTTGTATTTGGTACCGATGAGCCATGAATTTGGCTGGGGACATAATGTCTTTAGTTTAGCCATTGCCATGCAAAACCTGATTTGGGGTGCAGTCCAACCCATCACAGGTGCTTTTGCAGACAAATACGGCAGTAAAATTGTAGTTGCAGTTGGTGGTGCACTGTATGCACTCGGCTTATTGCTCATGGCCGTCAGCTCGACTGGGTTATTGCTAAATTTAAGTGTGGGTTTAATTTTAGGATTGGCTCTTTCTGCGACATCATTCCCAGTATTACTTTCTGCAGTGGGTCGTGCAGCTCCACCAGAAAAGCGTAGCCTTGCAATGGGTATTGCCAGTGCTGCAGGCTCGTTTGGGCAATTTATCATGTTGCCATCGACCTTATTGTTATTACAAAGTGTAGGTTGGTCGGGCGCATTAATTGTCAGTGCGATTTTAATTGTCTTGATTGTTCCTTTGGCATGGATGCTCAAAGCACCCATGTATCAAAACCCTAATGCAAGTTCAGTCAGCCAACCCGCTTTAGGCTTTAAACAAGTTTTGGTGATTGCCAAAAACCATAAACCCTTTTGGTTTTTAGCTTTGGGCTTTTTTGTCTGTGGTTTTCAAGTGGTGTTTATCGGGATTCACTTACCTAGCTACTTAATCGATCATGGCTTTAATGCAACCACAGGCACAGTTTTTCTAGCACTCGTGGGTTTATTTAATATTGTAGGCACTTATACGGCGGGTTGGTTAGGTGGTCGCTATTCCAAACCACACTTGCTGATGTGGCTTTACGGACTACGCGGTATTGCCATTATCGCCTTTTTAATCCTGCCTTTAAGCATCTGGACAATTTATGCATTCGGGATCATTATGGGTTTGTTGTGGTTATCTACAGTGCCTTTAACCAATGGTATTGTGGCAAATATGTTTGGGATTAAATACCTGACCATGCTCAGTGGCATTGTGTTTTTTACACACCAAGTCGGCTCATTTTTTGGTGGATGGCTTGGCGGTTTAAACCACGATCTGACAGGTAACTATAATGCTATCTGGATTGTTTCTATTGCTTTAAGTGCGTTTGCGGTCTTGGTGCATTTCTGGGTCAATGAGGAGCACGTCATTCATGACTAATTCTTTATTTAATTTTAAAGTGCTGCTCGCGCTGGCGGTTATTGCCCTGCTCGTCTTTTCAATTTTTTTATGGATGCAAACGCCTCAACTGTTTGAGTATTTTAATCAGGCATTCTGCGCACATTAATTGTCTGCGTCACTCGATCTCTTTATCAATGTATTCAATACTGAAGGAGTAACTTATATAACTTGCTCCATTGACTAGATTGCATTTAAACAGCAAATCTATGCAAAATAAGTTAAATGGTTCAAGATCAAACATTTATTTAAAAAGATAATATTTTCATAAGCTTAGCATTTCTTTTAATTTTATCTGATGGCTGTTTTTACTTAAATTTTCTTGACCATATACCAAGAAAGAGTAAAACCCAATGAGCAGTCTAAGCCCACTTTCTCAAGCGATTCATGATGCACCACGTTGGCATCAAGCCGATTCATTACAAAATCCTAATGATATTCAAATACAACCTTTAGCAGGTGCTGCCTTAGGTGCTGTCGTGACAGGACTAGATACGAAAAAATCCCAAACAGGGGCAACAATTTATCGTCTAAAACAAGCTTTGGCACAACATCTAGTTTTGATATTTAAACAACAACAGCTAGATGATTTACAGTATTTAGCATTTGCCAGTTACTTTGGTTCTATTTTCCGTCCAAGTTCAGACAATCCTGTTTTAGGCAGTCAAGCCGACACAGGCACACCGCCCGATGTTGTACCGGTATCTAATGCTGTTGGACAAGGTGATTATACGGGACATGCAGAACTCAAACCGCATGCAGACCATCAATGGACACCTCTACCCTCTTTTGCCTCGCTGCTGTATGCCATAGAAATTCCAAAACAAGGCGGACAAACTACGTGGTACAACACCATTAAAGCCTACGATGCCTTAGATGAAACCACCAAAGCGGAAATTAATCACCTTCAACTCATTACATACAACCCTTTTGTTCGTGCGCAAAATACGACTGCAACGGGTAGCTATGGTAATTCGCCGCTGTATCGTTTTCATGATCAACCTATTGTTGGTCATGGCTATCCACACCCTTTGGTGAGAGTCCATCCTGAAACTGGACGTAAAGCCCTTTGGCTGAACACCCATTCTGAAGTTGAGTTGCTCAATTATGACGATCAGGCAGGTAGTGAATTAATTGCTCGGCTCCGCGCACATATTTTAAAGCCAGCCTTCCGCTACACGCATCATTGGGAACAAAGGGATTTGGTATTTTGGGACAATCAAGTGACCTTACACTCTAGGGAGCCATTCCCTGCCGAGCAACGGCGCTTACTTAAAAGAATAAGTTTGGCGGGTAGCCGGCCATTTTAATCTTGCTACTCATGTTAAAAGGCAGCACGCCACTATTGGACTCAAATAAAAAGATGCGCCAAAACTAAAATAACAAACGAACAACTTAGAATAAGAAAACCCGTAAAGCCTAAACTTTACGGGTTCTTTTTTAATGAACTTTAAGCAATATTGCAGCAACTTAGAATAAACGATTCATACCATTTAAAGTTGCTACACGGTAAGCTTCAGCCATGGTCGGATAGTTAAATGTTGTTTCAACAAAATACTTAATTGTATTGTTCGGGCTGTTCATCACCGCCTGACCAATGTGGATAATCTCTGCCGCATTATTACCAAAGCAATGCACACCCAATACTTCTAAAGTGTCACGGTGGAATAAAATCTTCAATTCACCCACTGTATCACCCGTAATTTGCGCACGCGCTAAATGACGGAAAGATGCCTGACCAACTTCATAAGGAATTTTTTCTTCCGTCAATTCCTGCTCAGTTTTACCAATCGAAGAAATTTCTGGAATGGTATAAATACCTGTTGGAATATCGGTCACAGGCGCAACATTTTCTTCGCCACTCATATTTGCACCCGCGCAACGACCTTGGTCATAGGCAGCTGATGCTAACGAAGGCCAACCAATTACATCGCCCGCAGCATAAATATTCTCTACTTCGGTTTGATATTGATCATTGACTGTTAACTGACCACGGCTGTTTGGCTTAAGTTCGACATTTTCAAGACCTAAACCATCGGTATTACCCGAACGACCGTTACACCACAAAATCGCATCGGCTTTGATTTTCTTGCCACTTTGCAAATATAAAACCACATGATCATCAAAAGTTTCTAAATGATCAATTTGCTCATTGTGGCGAATCAGCACCCCTTGCGCACGCAAGTGATATGACAAGGCATCTGAAATTTCATCATCCAAATAGCTGAGCAATTTGTGCTGAGTATTAATCAAATCAACTTTATGATCTAAACCAATGAAGATGGATGCATATTCACAACCAATCACACCCGCGCCATAAATAATAATTTTTTGAATCGAGAAATCCAAATCCAAAATTTTGTCTGAATCAAATACACGTGGATGGTTGAAATCCAACATTTCTGGACGATATGGACGGCTACCTGTCGCAATCACAATTTGCTGACACATAATGGTTTCTTTAATGCCATCTGCACCAAATACCAAGACCGTATTTTTATCTTGGATATAAGCACGACCATGATAAATCGCAATTTCATTACGGTCATAAAAGCGAGAGTGCGTTTCAACTTGCTGCTGAATAACTTTATGCGCACTTTGCAACACTTGCTTCATGGTGAACTGACGCCAATCGCCCATTTTTTTAAACATTGGGTCACGGCGATAACGGATAATATTCGACACTGTCTGACGCAATGCTTTACTTGGAATGGTACCCACATGGGTACAGTTACCGCCAAGCTGCTCACGAACATCTACAATCGCAACACGCTTACCAGATTTGGCAAGTTTCATTGCCGCGCCTTCACCCGCAGGGCCTGAACCGAGAACAACCGCATCGTACTTCACGAAAGTTCCACTAACGACCTCTTTTTTACGTGGCATTCAACGCTCCTTTTCTTTAAATCTGTCTTTTCAATGGGCTATATTATGACGTAAATCTTTTGAATTTTCTGTATTTACTGTGCATATATTACGTGATAACCACATTTTTTATATGAATATCGTTTTTACCCAATTTAAGCACAATTTCGTTATAATAACCGTCTTATGATGAAGTTAAGGTGACATTTTACTTTTGCACTTAGATTCGGTTTAATCAGACTCTATTTCACGTAAAATCTAGCCTACACTAAATCTCTCCCCTTTCAAAAACAGTGGAAAAGTTGAATATGTCTGCAAACCGTAAACCAGAACAGGGTGTCAAACTTCGTGGTGCTGAAAAAGTCGCACGTATTCCTGTAAAAGTTGTTCCTACGGTTGAAACGCCTCGTAAACCTGACTGGATTCGGGTCAAAATGACGGCACCAGAAGAAGTTCAACGTATTAAAACCACTTTGCGTCAGCAAAAATTGCACACCGTTTGTGAAGAAGCCGCTTGTCCAAACCTTCCAGAATGCTTTGGTGGTGGTACAGCAACCTTTATGATCATGGGTGATATTTGTACCCGTCGCTGCCCGTTCTGTGATGTTGCGCATGGTCGTCCAAATGCACTAGATCCTGAAGAACCTCGTCACATGGCAGAAACCATTGCCAACTTAGGCTTAAAATATGCCGTGATCACCTCTGTAGACCGTGATGACTTGTTAGATGGTGGTGCACAACATTTTGTCGATTGTATTAAAGAAGCCCGCTCTTTAAGCCCAAATACGTTGTTAGAAATTTTGGTGCCAGACTTCCGTGGTCGTATGGATATTGCACTACGCATTATGACCGAATGTCCGCCAGATGTTTTTAACCACAACATTGAAACTGTGCCACGCTTATATAAAGCCATGCGTCCGGGTTCAGACTATCAGCACTCTTTGAACTTGCTGAAAATGTTTAAAGAATATTGCCCAGATATTCCAACCAAATGCGGTTTGATGGTAGGTATTGGAGAATCTGAAGAAGAAGTTATTGCACTGTTAGATGATCTTAAAGCGCACGATGTAGATTATGTGACCATTGGTCAATATTTACAGCCATCTAAAGAACATGCGCCAATTGACCGCTTTGTAACACCTGAAGAATTTGAGCGTTATACAGCGCATGGTCAAAAGTTAGGTTTTAAAAATATTTGGGCTGCGCCAATGGTACGTTCAAGTTATTTTGCAGACCGTCAATATTATGGTGAACCTGTACCAACAGTACGTCGTAAAGCCGACCCTGCTAAAAAAATTAGCGTGCAAACCATTGAAGCTTAACACTCGCTTATTTCAAAATTTGCGATAAAGCTAAAACAGCCCCGACTTTATGTTCGGGTTTTTTTATACCTTGTGGATATATTAAAAATAGATAGATGTGAATATTTTTTGATGGTCTACGACCAAGTGCGCATGGTGTCATCGCCATAAATTGTTAATCTATACACCGAGCTCAAACAATAAAACAGGGATAGTAAAATGTCACAACAAGACTATGACAATGGCTTAAAAGTTCGCACTGAAGTCATGGGCGAAAGCTTTGTAAAACGCGCACAGGACAACACTGTACCATTTACCCAACCTTTGCAGGACTGGATTAATGAACATGCATGGGGTTCAACTTGGCAACGTGAAGGTGTGTTACCACGCAAATATCGTTCCTTAATTACTATCGCCTTTTTAACTGCTTTAAAAAGCCCGACAGAGCTTAAAGGACATATTCGTGGTGCGCTAAATAACGGGGCAAGTGTCGAAGAAATTCAGGAAGTCTTGTTACACAGCTTGCCTTATTGTGGCGCACCTGCAACTCAGGAAGCTTTTCGCGCAGCGTTGGAAGTTTTGGCAGAACATACTGCAAATACTTAAACGCAATCTAAATCAAAAAATATAAACGCTCGACATTTCACTAAAACTATTTGGTGAAATGTCGGTAGAGTTGAGTTTTAAATCCAATACACATTAAAGCTATAAAAGAACTCATTTAACTCAAAGCGCACCTGATAACCCAAATCAGTCAGCTGTGCCGATAAATTTCGAATATCTTCTAAAGGTAAATGTTTTGGCAGCACAGTAAAAACTGCGGTATTGCCCTGCTTGGCATTCTCTTCGATTAAAGACGCCAAACGCTGCTTATATAATTCAATATCTAGCTTGGCATGATCTGAATAAACTTTTGCTTGTTCAGCAGTTAAAAAATTTGCCATCTTATTGTTCTCATTATGACCATGTTTAACATTCAGCATATTGAAACTTGACGATATGGCTCAAGTGATTTTTTGTTATTGTCTGCATAAACGCATGATCAATTAACCCTAATTTTTTAAAAAAAATCACACCGAAGATGGCTTTTTCCCAGCAGACCTTTTAGGCTATCGCACAATCTTATGTTGTAATTTTGCTGGATGACATTATGTCAGAATCTGTTTCAATCTCCCCTGCGCTAATGAACCGCGCCATTGCAGGACAAGCCGATGCCCAATTTGAAGTGGCGGTGCTGTATATGCAAAGCGATTTTAATGAAGATATTGAACTTGCCGAACAATGGGCGCTCAAAGCTGCCGCAAACGGACATATCGAAGCCATGTATTGGCTTGGTGAAGGCTATACCGTATATGCCAAAGATGTTCTAGAAGATGACCCTGAAGATGCCAAACAACATTTTGAAGATGCTTTTGTCTGGCTCAAAAAAGCCAGTGATGCACAACACCCTGCCGCTATTTTAGAGTTGGCAGGCTACTACCGTCGTGGTGATGTGGTTGAACAAGATGTCGCTCGCTCTGTGGCATTGGTACAGCAAGCAGCAGAATTGGGCGAAGTACAAGCCATGCGAGACCTTGCTTTTATTTATGCAAATGCTTTGGGTGTAGATGCTGACGAAAATAAAGCTGAATATTGGACACAAAAAGCAGACGCAGCGGAGTAATCCCTTTGTCTAGCCAATCAATTGATGGGCTAGACAATTTTTTGCATGACTCGAATCGTCATTGAATAAAGCTTAGACTTTGAATAACACTTAGACTTCGACCACAATTACTTGTCTGCAAATGCCCTCTTGCTGACGCTGTTGTTCAAACACAGCCGCAGGCATCGGCTCAAAACTGTCAAAGAAACAAATTTCAGCATCATCAATTGAATATAGCAATGAGTGATTGCCCACGCCTTCTAAAGTGTCGTAATAGACAATTATAAATTTATTTTCATCAAATGCGTGCTGAATTTGCTGATAGCCGATTGCCGCCAATACAGGCAATTTAAGCTGTTTAGCTTCGGCATAACTTAACTTTTCTGCATCTTGTAAATCTGGGTCAGGGTCAGTATAAAACTGCACATTAAAGCCAAACTTTTTCAGTCCAACAGCCAAGCCAATTGTGGTTGTGCCCTGCTCTGGCGTATAACCACACACTTCAATCAATTGTTGAATATCGGCATCAATTCCTAAGTGTCGTAGCAACATCCACACTGCGTAAATCCCGCCGTTGGCTTCTAAATTTGCCAACTCTTGAGGAAGCTCTAAAGCCATCATTCAATCTCAAAAATATGTTTGTAGTGATAATAAACAAAACATGATTGGAACTGAATCAATTTCCAAGTACAATATCGCGCTAGTCGAGGGATGCTGCGACGTTTTACAGGCACGAAATGTAAAATCGCCAGGCTCGACCAGCATAGCAACGCGTTTGCTATGCAAGAAACGGCATCCGCGAACTGAATGATCAATTGTTTTTTATAAGGAGATCGTGATGAACGCGGTTAATGCTTCATTTACAGATTATAAAGTTGCCGATATCACACTAGCTGATTTTGGTCGTAAAGAAATCAAACTTGCAGAAGCAGAAATGCCAGCCCTTATGGGTTTGCGTAAGCGCTACTCAGCTGCAAAACCTCTTGCAGGCGCGAAAATTCTCGGCTGTATCCACATGACCATTCAAACTGCTGTTTTAATTGAAACGCTAGTTGAATTGGGCGCAGAAGTTCGTTGGACTTCTTGTAACATCTTCTCTACTCAAGACCACGCTGCTGCAGCAATTGCTGCTTCAGGTGTGCCTGTTTTTGCTTGGAAAGGCGAAACTGAAGAAGAATATGTATGGTGTCTTGAACAACAAATTAATGTAAATGGCACACCATGGGATGCCAACATGATTTTGGACGATGGCGGTGACTTAACTGCACTTGTTCACGAAAAATATCCTGCATTATTAGAGCGCATTCACGGCATTACTGAAGAAACCACTACGGGCGTACAACGTCTAATTGAAATGTGGAAAGATGGTTCTTTAAAAGTGCCTGCAATTAACGTCAACGACTCTGTGACTAAATCTAAAAACGACAATAAATACGGTTGCCGTCACTCACTCAACGATGCGATTAAACGTGGTACAGACATGTTATTGTCTGGTCGTCGTGCATTGGTTATTGGTTATGGTGATGTAGGTAAAGGTTCTGCACAATCTTTACGTCAAGAAGGCATGATTGTTCGTGTTTCTGAAATTGACCCAATTTGTGCAATGCAAGCATGTATGGATGGTTACGAAGTTGTATCTCCGTACAAGAATGGCGTACAAACAGGCAATAAAGCAGACGTCAACCTAGAGCTTTTAGAAAATACTGACTTGATTGTGACTACAACAGGTAACTATCACGTGTGCGACGCAGCAATGCTAGATACACTTAAAGCAGGCGCTGTTGTATGTAACATTGGTCACTTCGATACTGAAATCGACACCAACTACTTACGTGGTTATAAGTGGGTTGAAGTGAAGCCACAAGTACACCAAGTGTATCGTTCAGAAAACGAAAACGATTATTTAATCTTGCTTTCTGAAGGTCGTTTAGTGAACTTGGGTAACGCAACAGGTCACCCATCACGTATTATGGATGGTTCATTTGCTAACCAAGTATTGGCACAAATGCACTTATTTGCAGAGAAATTTGCCGATCTTCCTGCCGATCAAAAACAAGCGGCAATTCGTGTTGAAATCTTACCGAAAAAACTAGACGAAGAAGTTGCTGCTGCAATGGTTGCTGGTTTTGGTGGTGTATTAACACAATTGACTCAAGTACAAGCGGACTACTTAGGTGTAGCTGTTGAAGGTCCGTTTAAATCGGATGCTTATAAATACTAAGTTTTTAATCCTTCTCCCTAACCCTCTCTCATAGGGAGAGGGAATGATTCATTGTTTAATGAATGTATTCGAGGGTAAGTCCTCTCCTGAGCAAGTTTAAAGCACTGCTTTTAAACCCAGCGCAAGAGAGGATTTAGGAGAGGTGAAAAAATATAAATAAGTATTTATAACAAGGATTGAATCATGACCAAACAAGTTCCTATTTCATTTGAATTTTTCCCATCTAAAACCGATGTAGGTGCAGAAAAACTCAAAGTTGTGCATCAAGAATTACAACTTTTAAATCCAGAGTTTTTTTCTATCACTTATGGTGCAGGTGGTTCTACTCGTGAACGTACTTTATCGACCATTAGCGACTTCAATGGCAAAGGCACACCTGTAGCGCCGCACCTGTCTTGTATTGGTGATGACAAAGCGCGTATTGCTGAATTGCTTGATATTTATAAAGCACAAGGCATTGACCGCATTGTGGCTTTGCGTGGTGATTTACCTTCAGGTCAAGTTGGTTTAGGCGAATTGCCGTATGCGTCTGACTTGGTGCGTTTTATTCGTGAACATTCAGGTGATCATTTTCACATTGAAGTTGCGGCTTATCCTGAAATGCATCCACAAGCAGACCACTTTGATCAAGACATTAAAAACTTTGTCACCAAAGTAAATGCTGGTGCCAATGCTGCCATCACCCAGTTCTTTTTTAATCCAGATGCGTACTTTTACTTTGTAGAACGTATTCAAAAGCAAGGTGTGAATATTCCTGTTGCGCCTGGCATTATGCCGATTACCAATGCCAGCAATTTAATTCGCTTTGCAGATGGTACAGGTGCAGAAATTCCACGCTGGATTCGTAAGCAATTAGCAACCTATGGTGATGACACAGCTTCAATCAAAGCCTTTGGTCATGAAGTGATTATTAAACTGTGCGAACGCCTGATTGCAGGTGGTGCACCAAGTTTGCATTTTTACACCATGAACAACACCGAACCGACTCGTCAATTAGTGACAGATCTTGGTTTGGCTTAAGCTGTATTTTTCATATTTATTGACTTGAACGAGTAATCCCTATGCCCCGTTTTTATATTGAGGCTGAATTAGCAGTAGATACGCAAGTTGAACTGACTGAAACAGTATTTCATCACTGGGTGAAAGTACTACGCGCACAAGTCGGTGAAACCGCCACCTTGTTCAATGGGCAAGGTGGTGAATATGAAGTGGAACTGGTTGAAGTTACCAAAAAAACAGCGCAAGTGCAGATTAAAAGTTTTAATCCAGACAATCGCATCCCAAGCTTTAGCGCCTTATTAGGACAAGTAATGAGCAAAGGCGATCGTATGGATTATGCGATTCAAAAAGCGGTAGAGCTTGGCGTGACTAACATTCAGTTGCTCACCTCTGAACGCTGTGAAATGCGCTTAAAATATGACCGCGATCAAAAAAAATTAGATCATTGGCAAGGCATTGCCATTGCAGCCTGTGAACAATGTGGCATGAATATCGTACCGAAAATTTTAGCCCCACTACGTTTAGAGGACTGGCTGAATAGTGACCTTCTTCCTACCACCAAATTAGTGTTAGCACCGAATAAAGATCAAGTAGATGTGCTAAACAATGTCAGTAAAGATTTGGCTTTATTAATTGGGCCTGAAGGTGGTTTAAGCGAAACAGAAATTAGCGCTGCCAATGCGGTTGGCTTTCAAAACTGGTGTATTGGTACTCGGGTATTACGCACTGAAACCGCACCTGTGGTTGCTTTAGCTCTCTTAAATTATCGCTTGGCTGAGTAATTTATCCGTTTTTACAGAAATCGATTGCCAATAACATTGCAATTTATAAAGTACAGGATTAATCTCGAACAATATATTAAAAAATTTGCATAAAATTTAAACACAAAACAGCAATATTTTATGCATGAAAGTGATGTTATTTAAAAATATAAATGATGGAATCATTTAACTAGATTTTGGGGAAGTATGTCAGACGCTCAAGATGAATTGTTGCAGCAATACTTAGATGCTGCGCAAATCACCAATACCATTCGGCTTATTCGATTCTTTTTGGTCAGCATCCTGATTGTTTGCCTGTATGTGTTTTTTATTTATCAAATTTCTTTCTCACATTCATCACCTTACTTCAATATCTGGTTTATTCTCACTGAACTGACCATTGGTTCGTGTTTACTGCTCACAGCAATTCACTTTAAAGTGGGACAATATCAACTCCAACAAGCACATCGTTGGTTAAAATTGGTGTGTTTCTTGATCGGAACAGCAATCGCGGTTGGGGTAAGTTTACTGTATTACTTTTTACCTCAGCAAAACCCTGAACTGAGCAACTATGAAGCGATTATTTTAGCGGCCTTATTAATTATTGTGAGTCAAACCTTTGCCCTCACCTTTTTAACGCAGCGCTTGAGTTATTTTTGCTGGGTATTCATTCCAGTGATTACACCCTATATTGTCGCACAGTTTTTAGTTCACTCCGAAACTTCCGCTTTCTTTTTTCTCGCGACAAATTTTGCCTTAATTACCTTACTGATTTGTGCCAATACTTCAATGCACATGCATCGTCGTTTATCGAGCGTCTATTTTAAGAACGACCAACTCAAAAAAGCCGCAGAGCAACAAGTCGGCTGGACAGATCAACTCTGCCAACAATTACAAGTTGAAATGAACAAGTCCAAAGATATTGAACTTCAACTGCAATTTAACAATCAAATGCTAGAACAAAAAGTAAGAGAACGTACCTTTGACTTAGAACAAACGCACCAAGATTTAATCAATCAACAACATAGTTTAATTTTAGCGCATGAAGCCGCAGGTCTAAAAGCATGGGACTGGAATATACGGCAACGCAGTATTGTCTTTGGTAGTGGCGCACAGCAAACTCGTTTAGAGAATACCAAACAGCATCGGAATAAATTACAGCAACTGATTCACCCTGATGATATTCCGCACTTTCACCAAACCATGAAACAACATTTACGGGGTCTAACTGAACGCTATCAAGCCACATATCGCGTACAACATAGTTCAGGTCAATGGTATTGGGTGCATGATATTGGTCGGGTGATTGAGCGTGATCCTGTCACCAATAAACCTTTGCGCATGGTGGGGATTCGCCGTGACATTCACCAAGAACGAATTGGACAAGAGCGCTTAAAACTCACTGCCAGCGTACTTGAACAGGCAGCCGAAGGTATTTTTATTTTAGATGAAAACTTACGTTATATTGAAGCCAACCCATTCTATGCTCAAATGAGCGGATTTAAACGCGACCATATTTTAGGCAAATATCTGTTTGATTTGGTCGAGTCCCACAAAGCACATCAACGCATTACGCAAGAAGAAATTCTTCAACAATTGCTCAGCACAGGTAAATATGATGCTGAAATGAATACAAGATTCCGCTCTGGTAAAGAACTCGCAGTTCGTGTGCATATCAATGCCGTCACCGATGAGCAAAACCGCATTATTAATTATATTGGGATTGTGTCTGATTTAACCGAACATAAATTACAAGAACAGCGTCTATCCTATTTAGAAAATTACGACCCACTGACCGACTTGCCTAATCGCTTTTACTATAATTATCAACTACATCAATATCTTATTTCGCAGCAAGATTCATTGCAGCAATTGGCGGTCATTCGACTCAATATTGACCGTTTCAGACCTTTAAATGAATATTTAAGCAATAATGGTGGCGATGAATTACTCCGTCAAGTGGCGCAGCGTTTACGCATCACCAATGCCGAAGCGCTGTTTGTCGCGCACTTAAATGGCGATGATTTTGCAATTGTGTATGAAATTTCTCATATTCGCCCTTCTATACAGCAGCACTGTGAACGCATCACCAAAGCCTTTAATTTGCCGTTTAATGTGCAGGGACAAGAACATATTATTACCCTGTCGATGGGGGTTTCCCTCTATCCTGAACATGGACGCCAGCTGGATTATCTGAATAATTGTGCAGAACAAGCCTTGTCTGAAGCCAAGCGTTTGGGTGGTAATACCGTTAAATATTACGCTTTAGACAACACCAAACTGCTAGAACAAGATGTGCATTTAGAGCGTGAATTACGCCAAGCCATTAAAAATGATGAATTAATTGTATATTATCAACCTAAAATTGATTTCCATAATTATCAGGTGATCGGGTTTGAAGCATTGGTGCGCTGGCAGCATCCAACCAAAGGCATTATTCCACCCAACCTATTTATTCCTATTGCAGAACAAACCAGTTTAATTTCCGATATTGGTCGGGTTGTAATTCAACAAACTGCCAAGCAAATTCGTGAATGGAATCTGTTAGGTTTTGATCATATCCAAGTATCGGTTAATGTAGTTGCACAACAACTGCAACGTGGTCAATTGCTGCAAGATTTAGATGATGCGATTAATACCTATCAAATTTCAGGTGCAAGCTTAGAATTAGAAATTACCGAATCCTCTTTAGTGGAAAACTCCACAACCGTGAAGTCTTTATTAGATGAAATTAAACAACGTGATATTCATATCGCCTTAGATGATTTTGGTACAGGCTATTCTTCACTTTCTTACTTAACAGACTTCCCAATTGACAGTTTAAAAATAGACCGTAGCTTTGTTTCTAAAATTGGGAATACCAAACAAGAAGCCATTGTTAGTGCCATGATTGCTATGGGCAAAGCCATGGGCATGAGTGTGGTGGCTGAAGGGATTGAAACTGAGCAACAACTGCAATATTTGCAGAATTTAAATTGTGATATTGCGCAGGGGTATTTATTCTCTAGGCCTTTGCCTGAAAGTGAAGCGACCCAATTTCTAAAAGCCAATTTAGTATCGCGCGCTTATCGCTCCTTAATCTGAAACTAGACCCAAAAGCTCTAAGTTTGTTCTAAAAATAAACAGTGACGTCTGTGCTAAGGGGGCAAGTAATGGTATATTCGATAAGATTCATAAAAAAACCACCAGCATCGCTGGCCAACTTGTCACACACGAGATTCAGATGGACGATCAATCATTAAAACAGCAGGCACTTTACTATCACGAATTTCCAACACCAGGAAAAATCAGCGTTACTCCAAGTAAGCAGCTGGTCAACCAACGTGACTTGGCGCTCGCTTACTCACCAGGTGTCGCAGCACCATGTTTAGAGATTGAACGTGATCCTTCAACAGCTGCACTTTATACCGCTCGCGGTAACTTGGTTGCTGTCGTTAGTAACGGTACAGCAGTATTAGGTTTAGGTAATATCGGTCCTTTGGCGTCTAAACCTGTGATGGAAGGTAAAGGCGTACTCTTTAAAAAGTTTGCTGGTGTCGATGTATTTGACATCGAAATTGCTGAAAATGATCCAGACAAAATTGTAGATATTGTTGCAGCATTAGAACCAACTTTTGGTGGTATCAACCTTGAAGACATCAAGGCACCAGAATGTTTCTACATTGAGCAAAAACTTCGTGAACGCATGAATATTCCTGTGTTCCACGATGACCAACACGGTACGTCAATCATTGTAGGTTCTGCCCTACTCAATGCCTTGTTACTTAACGGCAAGAAAATTGAAGAAATCAAAATCGTTGCTTCAGGTGCAGGTGCAGCCGCACTGTCTTGTTTAGACCTGTTATGTGCATTGGGCGCGAAAAAAGAAAATATCATTGTTGCGGATTCGCGTGGTCTAATCACCACCAAACGTGAAGGTTTGGATGACTCGAAAAAACGCTATATGCAAGACATTGAAGGAACGCAACTTGCTGATGTAATTAGCGGTGCGGATATGTTCCTTGGTCTTTCTGCAGCGGGTATCTTGACCAAAGCTATGGTCAAAGAAATGGCTGAAAATCCAATTATCTTTGCTTTGGCTAACCCAGACCCAGAAATCTTGCCTGAACATGCGCATGAAGTACGTCCAGATGTGATTATGGCAACAGGTCGTTCGGATTATCCGAACCAAGTTAACAACGCACTTTGCTTCCCGTATATTTTCCGTGGTGCATTAGATGTTGGCGCAACTACCATCAACGAAGAAATGAAAATTGCTTGTGTACACGCAATTGCACGCATGGCACACATTGAAGCAGATGCAGCAACTTATGGTGAAAAATCTGCATCATTTGGTCGTGACTATTTAATTCCACGCCCACTTGATCAGCGTTTAATTCTTGAAATTGCACCTGCAGTTGCTCAGGCAGCAATGGATTCAGGTGTAGCAAGTCGTCCAATTCAAGACTTCTCTGCATACCGTCAGCGTTTGTCTGAGTTTGTATATAACTCGGCATTTATGATGAAGCCTATTTTTGCTCAAGCAAAAACTGATCCTAAACGTATTGCTTATGCAGAAGGTGAAGACTTACGCGTCCTTCGCGCAGTACAAATTGCAGTGGATGAAGGCTTGGCTAAACCAATCCTTGTAGGTCGTACCTCAGTGATTGAAGCGAACATTAAAAAGCTAGGTTTACGTCTGGAACATGGCGTGAATATGGAAATTGTAGATCAGGAAAACAACCCGAACTACGAAAAATTTGCAGATGATTACTACACCATCATGCAGCGTAAAGGCGTTACACCTGAATACGCGCAGCGTGAAGCACGTCGTCGCTCTACCCTCATTGCAGCAATGTTAGTGAAACATGGTTTAGCCGATGGTATGTTATGTGGTACTTATTCTAGCTACGATATTCACCTTGATTTCGTGAAAAATGTGATTGGTCTAAAAGAAGGTCGCACTAACTTCTTTACCCTTAACGCATTGATGCTTGAAGATCGCAACTTGTTCATTGCCGACACTTATGTCAACACAAACCCAACTGCTGAACAGTTGGCTGAAATGACACTTTTAGCGGCTGAAGAAGTACGCCGTTTTGGTATGACACCACGCGTTGCTCTACTTTCTCACTCAAGTTTTGGTTCTGACCAACAAGACTCTAGCGCACAAAAAATGCGTAAAGTCTTTGAAATCTTGAGTGAGATTGCACCTGAGCTTGAAGTTGAAGGTGAAATGCACGGTGATGCAGCATTAGACGAAAATATCCGTCATTTTGCTTTCCCGAACTCACGCTTCAAAGGTTCTGCAAACTTATTGATTATGCCGAACTTAGATGCTGCCAATATTTCATTTAACTTGTTGAAATCGACTTCAGGTAACAATGTTACGATTGGCCCTATCTTGTTAGGTGCAGCAAAACCTGTACATATCTTGACGCCAACTGCTACGACACGTCGTGTTGTGAATATGACTGCCCTCACTGTTGCTGAAATTCAACAAACAGCACAAGTTAAAGCATAAACCTATATTTCTGAGTGACTGACTCAGAATTATAGACTTGAGAAAACCTCTATTCTGTAGCATGATTGCTTGAAGAATAGAGGTTTTTTCATGCAAGTTTATTTAGTAGGCGGTGCAGTTCGAGATCACTTACTCGGGCATCCCTATCACGAAAAAGATTATGTTGTCGTTGGCGCAACGCCCGAACAACTTTTGGCTCAAGGCTTTCAACCTGTGGGCAAAGACTTCCCTGTTTTTCTTCATCCTGAAACCAAAGATGAATATGCACTTGCTCGCACTGAGCGCAAATCTGGACACGGTTATCACGGTTTTGAATTTCATACCGACCCAAGCGTGACCTTAGAAGAAGATTTAATCCGTCGTGATTTAACCATTAACGCCATGGCAATGGATAGTGATGGCAATGTCTACGACCCTTACGGTGGACAGCAAGATCTGTGCAATAAAGTGCTGCGCCATGTTTCCAATGCTTTTGTAGAAGACCCGTTACGGGTGCTGCGTATTGCTCGTTTTGCAGCACGTTATCATGCTTTAGGCTTTGTGGTTGCACCTGAAACCTTGTTATTAATGCAAGAGTTGGCAGAATCTGGTGAGTTACATGCGCTGACACCTGAACGCGTATGGAAAGAAACTTCACGTGCCTTAATGGAAGCACGTGCCGATGTTTATTTTGAAACATTGCGTGCCTGTGGTGCTTTAAAAGTTTTATTTCCTGAATTAGATGCTTTATTCGGTATTCCACAGCGTCCTGAATATCACCCTGAAATTGACAGTGGTGTGCACACCATGATGTCACTACAACAAGCCTGTCGTGCCAATTACTCACTCGATGTACGCTTTGCAGTGTTATTGCATGATTTAGGCAAGGCCTTGACCCCTGCCGATGAATTACCACGGCACATTATGCATGAAGAACGTGGGATTCGACCTGTAACGGAAGTGTGTGAACGCCTGCGCGTACCGACCAATACCAAACAACTTGCACTTGCTGTATGTAAAGAGCATTTAAAATGTCACCAAGCATTGAGCTTAAAGCCTGGCACGTTATGGCGCTTATTACAGCGTTTGGATGTCTTGCGTCGTCCTGAGCGTGTAGAAGCCTTTGTACAAGCCTGTGAATGTGACTCTCGTGGGCGTTTAGGTTTGGAAGATCGTGACTATCCGCAAGCGAGCTATATTTTGGAAGCGATTCAAGTGGTACGCAGCATTAAGGCGCAAGACTTACCTGCCGATGTCCAAGGCCCCGATATTGGTGAAATGCTGATTGAACGACGCATTAAAGCGATTGAGCAATTAAAGGCACGTCACTTGGCTGCTACTGCTTAGGCTATTTAAGTCTATAGAACGTCATTACATGCGTTCTTTGATCTATCATTCTTAACCTATTTAAGTCAGCCTAAATTTCTGATCGAAAAGCCGTAATCTTCTAAAATATAGAAGCTACGGCTTTTTAGCTCAAATAAATCCTTCTTGAAATAAGAAACTGTCTTTTGCTTTTAGGCAAGCTGCGCAGGAAAGCTAATCACTTGCTCTAAACGCATCTGCTCAGTTGCAATCATCAATAAGCGATCTATGCCCAAGGCGATACCTGAACATTCAGGCATGTTCGGCAACGCAGCCAATAAATATTCATCAATTGGCATCACATGTAAACCAAGTTGTGCGCGTTCTGCATTATCGGCTTCAAAACGAGAACGCAGCACAGTAGCATCAATCAATTCATCATAGGCATTGGCAAGCTCTAAACCTTCGATATATAGCTCAAAACGGGCTGCGACCAATTCCCCATCATCATCTGTTCTGGTTTTAGCCAAAGATGCTAATTCAGGTGGAAAATCGGTTAAAAATACAGGAGCATCAAAGCCCAAACTTGGTTCTACAAAATGTGAAAACAATAGGTCGATGTAGCCTAGACGGTCATCACCCAAATCCAGATGCAAACCCACACGATGACAGCAGTCTTTCAATTGTTGCAGACTTGCCTGTAAAGGATTTAAATCCAAACGATCCATAAATGCGTGTTTATAACTCAACACTGTTGGACGTACTTCGCCAAAGCGTTGTTTTAACGTCAGATTAAGTAAATCTGTCACCTCAAACATAAGCTCTTTCAGGCTAAATTCGGGACGATACCATTCCAACATGGTAAATTCGCTGTTGTGTTTACGTCCATGCTCATCATCACGAAAGACTTTGCAAATTTGATAAATAGCACCACTACCACTGGCCAATAAACGCTTCATGGCAAATTCA
Organism: Acinetobacter sp. Lyrl_1; assembly: GCF_051948795.1. Lineage (NCBI taxonomy): Bacteria > Pseudomonadati > Pseudomonadota > Gammaproteobacteria > Moraxellales > Moraxellaceae > Acinetobacter > Acinetobacter sp. Lyrl_1. The sequence continues at coordinate 10,465 of NZ_JAYJLK010000011.1, read as the reverse complement.
GGTGAGGTCTGTAAATAGTGCGTATGCAATTTGCCCTGCACATGGCGCTGTGCTTGTACTGAAGCCAAATGCACATCTGTCACTCCTGCCTGTGACAAAATTGGCGTTTCAACTTCAAGTACTTCACGTTCCGCAAAAAACTGGCGTATTTGTGCATACAATTGTGCACGTGCGCGCATGCTGTTTAAGTCGCAAGTTGGTTGATATTGGAGATTTGAACTCATGCTTGCGGGCCTCCGTGCGCTGCCCATTCACGACGCAGAGGATAGGTTTTTCTTAAATGATCAAAAGCCTGCTGCTCAACTTTGCCCGCTTTGACACAGGCACGTAAATTGGCATCATCCTGTGCAATGTCATAAATTTGGCTTAAATGTGCATGCAGACTATTTTTCAAATCTTGTGTTTGGAAGTATTGCGTACAGCTTGGCAATTGAGTTTCAAATTGTTTTGTTGCATCTAAACCAAACTTTTCACAAAAAGCCTGATAAATCATTTGTGTGCCACGTGCCTTGCCTTCTAGACTATACCCTGCAATATGCGGGGTTGCTAAAGCAAGTAAGTCCAATAATTCTGCAGAGATTTCAGGTTCATATTCAAAAACATCTAATACCACTAAACGCTGAGTATGTTGAATATCCTGCATTAAAGCCGCTTCTTCTACCACTGGCCCACGCGCTGAATTAATCAGAATGGCTTGAGGCTTCATACATGCCAAACGCGCTGCATTAATTAAATGATGAGTAGGATGTTCACCAGTTTCTGTTAATGGCACATGAATGGAAATTGCATCTGCCTGTTGTAATAGTGCATCTAAGTCACATTGCTGCACATTGGGCAACTGCACAAATGGATCGTATGCGATGACATCCCAACCTAATAATTGTGCCATTTTGACCAAGCGCGAGCCGACATTGCCCAGTCCAATAATGCCAAGTTTAAAGTTTTGATTGGCATGTAGTAATTCAGGCTCGAGATGAAGCAATGCGGTAATCACATACTCACTCACCGCCTGCGCATTACAACCTGCCGCATTTGACCATGCAATGCCCTGCTGCTCGATGGCTGGGATATCAAGGTGGTCTGTGCCAATGGTCGCGCTGCCAATAAATTGAAGCGCGGTCTGTTGAATCAATGCTGCATTCACTTGGGTGACGGAACGAACTAGCAGCGCATCAGCATCTTGCACATCTTGATGCGTTAGACGGCGTCCAGCCTTGTGCTCTATTTCTGCCAAATCTGCAAAGAAATAATCGGTATATGCCAGATTTTCATCTGCAATGATTTTCATAACGCCATCCCATGTGTGTTTGCTTGTTTATGATAGCTTGAGTTGTCTAGGATGACTATGATTGTTGAGATTAATGCGGAATTGTTGAACAGCAAGCCGACGATTCATTTAGGTGGAAACATGCACGTCTATATAAAAGTTGCATATTCACAGCAAAAAAATCAGCCACCCGAAGGTGGCTGACTGCTATAGATTAAGCGAGTTAAATCTTAACCAATAAATTTACGCGCATTGCGGAACATACGTAACCATGCACCATCTTCAGTCCATTCTTCAGGTTTCCAAGAATGTTGAAGCGCACGGAAATTACGTTCAGGGTGCGGCATCATAATTGTTGCTCGACCATCTTTTGAAGTTACGCCTGAAATACCTTCTGGCGAACCATTCGGGTTCATTGGATAATGTTGAGTCGCATTTCCGTGGCTATCGACATAACGTAAAATCACTTGGTTGCCTGCGTTCAAGGCTGCCAAATTAGCTTCTGGTGCAACGACGCGACCTTCACCATGTGCCACTGCGATTGGTAAAATCGAGCCTTCCATATCTTGCAATAATACAGAGTTTGATTTTTCCACACGGACGTTAACGCTACGCGCTTCAAACACTTCTGAAGTATTGCGATGGAAACGTGGCCACGCTTCTGCACCTGGAATGAGTGGTGCTAATTGTGACAACATTTGACAACCGTTACAGATACCCAGTGAGAACGTTTCTTGACGGTTAAAGAATTTCTCAAACTGGTCGCGTAATTTCGGGTTGAACAAGACTGACTTCGCCCAGCCACCGCCAGCACCTAATACGTCACCGTAAGAGAAACCACCACACGCAACCAAGCCTTCAAAGTCGTCTAAATCGACACGTCCTGCAAGCAAGTCGCTCATGTGTACGTCAACGGTGTTAAAGCCGACTTTGTCAAATGCTGCCGCCATTTCTACATGACCGTTTACACCCTGTTCACGTAAAATCACCATATTAGGACGACGTGTATTGATGTACGGCGCTTCAACTGGCTCATTTAAGTCGAATGTCGGTTGAGCAATCAAACCTTTGTGGTTCTTATCTGTAATCAAGGCAAATTCTTGATCAGCAGTTTCTGAGTTGTCACGTAAACGCTGGATTTGGTGAGATACTTCACTCCAAGCCGTTTGCAAGTCAGCACGTTCAAGCACCAAGCCATTTACAGCAAGTTGATCTGTGTTATTGACTGTACCGACTACCGAAATTGCATCTTTCAGAGTAGATGCAGCAACTTCAGCAGCTAAGTTAGCCCAGTCTGCTTTAGAGATTTGTAGTACTGCACCAATTTCTTCAGCAAACAATGCCGCAACAGATTGATCTTCTAACGCCACACCTAAACGTGAAGCGAACATCATTTCTGTTACAGTTGCCAATAAACCACCATCACCAATGTCGTGATAAGCTTGAATCAAGCCACGGTTATTCCAGTCTTGTACCAAAGCAAAGAATGCTTTGAATTCGTCAAAGTTATCGACATCTGGTGTTACTGAACCAATAGCTTTATACACTTGCGCTAAAATTGAACCGCCTAAACGGAACTGACCTTTAGACAAGTCAATACGTACCAATACTGAATCGGTATTTTTCAATTCAGGGGTTAGTGTTTTACGTACATCGGTCACTGGTGCAAATGCAGTAATTACACCTGACATTGGTGAAGTTACAGATTTATCAACACCTTCGTCATTCCAAGTGGTACGCATAGACAATGAGTCTTTACCTACTGGAATTGCAATTCCTAGCGCAGGACACATTTCCATACCAATGGCTTTTACACCTTCAAACAAAGCTTGGTCTTCGCCTTTTTGACCTGCTGCTGCCATCCAGTTTGCAGATAATTTAATGTCGCTGATCTGGTCAATTTTGGCTGACATGATATTGGAAATAGATTCTGCCACTGCCAAACGCGCAGATGCTGCAGGGTTTAATAAAGCTACAGGTGGACGTTCACCCATCGCCATTGCCTCACCTGTAAAGCCTTGTAAGCTGGTGGTGGTCACTGCTGCATCTGCAACAGGCACTTGCCATGGGCCAACCATTTGATCACGTGCAACCATACCTGTAATTGAACGGTCACCAATCGTGATTAGGAATGATTTAGAAGCAACAGTTGGATTCTTGATGACACGGTAAATCGCATCTTTCAGATCAGTAACTTGAGCTGCATCAAAATCATCACCTTGACGCTCAATGCTTTCATAAGAACGGCTCATGCGTGGCGTACCACCTAACAAGACCTGCATTGGCATATCTACAGCTTTGTTATTGAACAGTGGATCTTCAACCGTTAAATGACGCGCTTCTGTCGCTTCACCCAATACTGCAAACGGACAACGCTCACGCGCACAGATTGATTCAAATAATTCTAAAGAACTTGGACGGATGGCCAATACATAACGCTCTTGCGCTTCGTTTGACCAAATTTCCATTGGTGACATGCCTGGTTCTAAAGATGGAATCTTACGCAAATCAAGTACAGCACCTAGTTCGTGATCATTCACCAACTCAGGCATTGCGTTCGAAATACCACCTGCACCCACGTCATGCACTGATACGATTGGGTTAGCATCTTCCAAACGCCAGCATGTATCAATCACTTCTTGGCAACGGCGTTCCATTTCTGGGTTTTCACGTTGTACTGAAGCGAAGTCAAGATTTTCACCCATGGTTCCGCTATCTACAGAAGATGCAGCGCCACCGCCTAAACCGATCAACATCGCAGGGCCGCCTAAAACGATTAATAAATCGCCTGGCTGAATTGGGTCTTTTTCGACATGGTCTGGACGAATGTTGCCGTAACCACCTGCAATCATGATTGGTTTATGGAAGCCTTTTACTTCACCATTCACGTTTTGCTCGAAAGTACGGAAGTAACCATTTAACGCAGGACGACCAAATTCGTTGTTAAACGCTGCACCGCCCAATGGGCCTTCAATCATAATTTGTAATGGCGATGCCATACGTGAAGGCTTGCCATAGTTTTCTTCCCAAGGCTGTTCAAAACCAGGAATATTTAAATTCGATACTGTAAAGCCTGTTAAACCTGCTTTTGGTTTACCACCACGACCTGTCGCGCCTTCATCACGGATTTCACCACCCGAACCTGTCGCAGCACCTGCAAATGGTGCAATTGCAGTTGGGTGGTTGTGTGTTTCCACTTTCATAAGAATGTGGGCAGCTTGGCTCTTATATTTATAAACGTAGTGACCTGTTGCAGCATCTTTTTTCGGATAGAAACGCTGCGTATCAAAACCAACAATCACCGAAGCGTTGTCTTTGTAAGCCGACAATACGTCTGTTGGTGATTCTTTATAAGTATTTTTGATCATTTGGAACAATGACAATGGCTGTACTTCGCCATCAATTGTCCATTCAGAACCAAAGATTTTGTGACGGCAGTGCTCAGAGTTGGCTTGTGCAAACATCATCAATTCAATGTCATGCGGATTACGGCCTAACTTGATAAATGCTTCGGTTAAATAATCAATTTCTTCATCAGACAAGGCAAAACCAAACTCACTGTTGGCTTTTACCAATGCCGCTTTGCCTTCACCCAAAATATCAATGCTATTTAAAGGTTTTGGTTCAGTTTCAACAAATAACGCTGCAGCATCGTTAATGTGGTTAAACACACTTTCGGTCATGCGGTCATGCAATACTTGTTTTACTTCGTTTGAAACGTCTGTAATACCTTTTAAGGTAAACAAAACACCGCGTTCTAGGCGGTGTACAGGCGTATTACAGTTGGCAAAAATATCGGTTGCTTTTGATGACCAAGGAGAAATTGTGCCCACACGTGGTGTCACTAAAATTTGAACTTCATCACTTGCAGCTTGGCGTAATTCAAAAGATGCACCATCGTTTAAAAGCTGTAAAGCAGATTGCTGTTGTTGCTCGTCGAGCGCTTGGTCAAATAAATAAACCCATTGGCTATCGAAAGATTGAACAGAACTCATTGACGCTAAACGGTTTAAGAGTTGAGTTTTCTTAAAAGATGAATGTGCAGGTGCACCGGCAACGATAAACATGCTGATTTTGGCTCCACGGGCTGATCTTTTGGACCATGCCACAATGTGACTTGAAGAGAGCGCATATTCTACTGTGAAATGCCATAATCAGCTAGATGGAAAATGGTTTTCTTGGCGCGTTTCGGCAGTAAAACTTCCGAATGTTGATTTAAAGCCTCTATTTCAGATCAATGTATTCAAGATTCGTGCTTTAAATTGCACAAAGCACTCTCACTGTGGAAATTACTGAATGATTGATGCTGTTTTTATTTTCTATGCCATCTGTTTACACACAGATGCTCTAAAGATCAGGACATGACGCTCAACTTCCGCCTTGCTCAATATCAACTAATCAAAGCACCTCAAATTCAATACGTCGATTTTTCTTACGTCCTTGTGGCGTTGTATTGTCTGCGACAGGCTGATTAGAACCTTGACCTTCGGTGCTTAAATGCGTTATCGCAATACCTTTATCGATCAAATAATTTTTTACCGCGCCTGCACGTGATTGGCTTAACACTATATTTTTATGCGCATCGCCCGAACTGTCTGTATGTCCAACAATTTTCACTTTTTGGGTGCCAACTTGCTTCAATGCCACAGCCATTTCATCCAGAATTTTTTGACCTGCATCAGTTAAAATCGCACTACCCGATTCAAACTCAATAATCCTGTTTTTGAGCGTAGCATCCAGCATCTTTTGTTCATACTGATTCCCTGAAAGCTGCGTGTTTAAACGATAAGGCTGCTGTACCAAAGCCTGAAAGTTTGCTGTCGTAGCTTGAATTTGATGAGCAGCACTCACCTTTCCTATCAAATCAATTTGAGTCCCTTTCACACGTAACTGCCCTTGAGAAATCTTTTTTAACTCTGCTGTAATCATACGAGTGACTGAATCATCCCAACCATTCGGTGCAGCAACTGCACGGACTTGAATTTTATCTAACACCTGCGATTCACCATACACAGCTTGCATTTTCGCCAAAATGGCTTGTTTACTTGCTTCGTTTGGCACCACACCTTCTATAACAATGGGCGCTGCATAGATCAAATGACTTTGGACTAAAAAACACAAGCCAATAAGTAGACTTACGCGAATACGTTTTTGATTATTTTTCATATTTATTTATCTAAAAAAGTTTGCCTAAACAGCTTCAAGGCTTGGTTAAGATTTAACTGCCGCTGACAAAGTAATTGTTCCAATGTTGCAAGACCTGCATTTTGTTCTAAATAAGCATCAATCCAAGTGGCTTGAATTAAAGAAACCCAATGTTCACCCTGCATATTTTGAATAAATAGATCGCGCAGCGTCATGACATCAGCCCCCTGAAAATCAATGATCAAAATGGGTGCCTCAAAATGTAGTATCCCCAGCAAAATTTCAGTATGATGCGCGCCTAAAAACCGCCCGATCATGCCCATCCAAAATGCTGCGATTTCAAAGCAATATCGCGGATGATTCAGCGGTAAAATCATCACTTTGTTTAAACGACGAGTGCCATTTTTGAGGACGGGTTGCAGTAAAAGTCCCAACCCAATCACACTCTGAGCCAAGTCATTGACACTGATTTTCATTAATTGTGCCAATGAATGCGTGCTGTGTTTTTCATAAAAGTCTTGGTATTCTTCTGCACTCAAAAGTTGAACCCTATTCGGCAATTGATTCAACAGTTCAAATGACATATTGGGATCACGGATATTGCTTAAGACCTGATTGCGTTGCAATAAATCAGTCCAAATAGCTTTGTAAAAAAACGGCACAAATAATAACTTTTGACTCGGCTGTTCGACCTCAAACAACTGCCCCAGTAGCATTGGAAATGCCCGCCCCGAGCTATCTTGGCTCGCCTTTAAATTAACAGCTAAAAACATTGGTTCTGCTGGATGGGCAATCAAAAAATCTAAAGCAGGCAAAGTTGCATAACGCTGTTTAAAATCTGCGCTCTGCATGGCATGTTCCAGTGCATTACTAATCCACTGATCGAGCTGCTGAATGAGTTCCGATTGCCCTTTAGACTTTATAAAATCACCACGGGCAGGTATTTTTCCATAATATAAAGGTACGGTTTTTACTGCTTGCATACCCACCACGCCTTTTGCCAAGTGTTATTTCTCTTGATCATTGCGGAACGCCTCCCACTTGTGCAGACATTGTAGTTTTAGACTGCGTAGCCGCTGTTTGTGCGGGACTCATTGCTGTCGTTTGTGCAGCAACCACAAGAAGTGCTTTGGTCGTGGTGACTTGATCGACCAACTGCAACCCCACATAACCACGACTTGAACCAATATTGCCCGAGCTATGTCCGCTAATGAGTCGGAAATTCACTTTTAAAGATAAAGATGGTTCCGTTTTACTGACCCAAGTCATTTCAAAGTGACCGTTTTGCTCTTTGCGCTGTGCAGCATCAATTAAACGGTTAATGCCATATTCGCCCGGTGCTTCAAAAATAGTATGCGACTGACCTTTTAAATCGAGTGCACTAATACGCACGCCGGGAATTGCGCCTGGATTGGGCCACACAAAGTTGACCCATTGTTGAATTCCATTTTCAAACTGCATTCGCTGACCATCAATATCGATGCTATACGATAAAAATTGTGGGTGCTGTAATGGATAAAATTGGAAATTGGATTGATTTGAAACAGCAGATGTTGCAGGCTGATCTAAACGTCCTGTTGCCATACCATGAATTGGCGCAACATATTGCGGAAATGCCATCACAAACTGAGGATTTAAATTTAAGCCTAAATCTTTCCATGTTTTTGAAGTTAAGACATAACCACGACGAATCAACAACGGATCTAAAGTGTCTTTGACAAAGCCAGCAATACTTCCTGTTTCACCAAAAATTTGTCCCATTTCCTGACTGGTTGCCTGTAAAGTCCCCCCTGAATGAAATGGATATTTCTGACCTAAATGTGTTGCAAACGGTTGATAGGCTTGAATACGCCATAATTTATTAATTTCATCTTGTGTCGGTACAATTAAACTTGCAAAAGATTGAGTTAGCGGTGTCATCAACAGTTTTTGTAATAATTGTTGGTCAGCCTCTTTTAAACCCACCATCATTTTTTCATCGACATATTTTTGCGTTGTATTAAAGACCGAGTTTTGATCATGGATGGTTTGTTTGAACAATGCCATTGCACTTGGTCCAATTTCCCCTGCCGTTTGAAGATCATTTAACTTGCTGCGCACCTGTGCAAGGTTGTTCATATACACATCAAACAGAGATTGATCCTGTAAATCGTCACGTTTACGCAGCAGTTGATAAAACATTTGGTATTCTTGAGAAATCGCACCTTGCGCTTTTAGAGCTGCCTGCGCTGCAGCTTTGTCATTAGATTGACGCAGCACTTTGTCTTTAAACCACGCCATAAATCCTTGTTCAGGCACAGCAAGTTCAGCTTGCACAATTGGATTATCCCAATTGGTTTCCACTGCAATACGTTGCAATAACTTGCGAATTGGCGAGTTTTGCGGCTCTCCCAACAAATCAAGCTGTTTCACTTGCTGGCTGAACTGATCTGTTTTGGCATAGTGAATACCATTTAGGAATTTCTTCCATTCACTTACATATTCTTGCTGATACAAGCTCAGCAATTGTTTACGGATTTGTTCAGGACTTCCTGAAAAAGTCAGATCATCTGACTGACGGCTATTGAGTACCCAATCTTTGCTGTCCGTTGGCTGATTGGCTGCCTGATCAATTGCTTGTTCGACATATTCACTCCACGCCTGCTGCGTAAAAATGCCAGGCAAAGCATGACTGCCTAAAACAATGCGACTGTGTTGCTCCCCCACAATTTGACTGACTGTTAGCGCAGGAAAACGTACTGCTGTACGCATTTTTATTTCGTTATATACCCGATCTCGTGCAGGCATTCCCTGAATGACCGACAACAGCACTTGACGAGTTTGATCGACCATTTGTGCATCACTTTCCAGTACAGGAAAATCGTCCTGATGAGCGAGTGTCATGGCATAAGACAGGATTTTTTCTGCCTGCTGAATCATGTCAGTACGTGGCATTTCCCCAAGATGAGCATCCAACCAAGTGCGCCAAAAACGTGAAATCTGATCACTTAAATGACTGTTCTCCCGATATTCAGGATTCGTCAGCATTAAATAAGCCTTTAACGCATTATAAGCATCTTGCGGATTTTGCACGGAAGGCTCTAAATATGGTTGAGTTTTCGCAACTTGCTGCGTTTTTGCATGTATATGATGCGCTTTGAGTGTTGCCGCATCTTGTTGGACACGCTGTAAATATTGCGCGATATTTTGCTGCGTTGGCAACAATACAATCTGCTGAACACCTTTTAGATATTCAACTTTGAGCTGTTCGCGTAACTGCTTGCCCTGATATAAGCCAAAACTGAACTTAAGTGGACGTTGTTCGGAAAATCCATCCAACTGTTGCAGTCGCGCTTGTAAAATTAATAAGCTTTCCAATTGCGTGGATAAAACCTGCCCAGAAGTTTTTTCCAAACGTACAACTTGATCTAAATCTGCCTGAACATCGGCAATGAGTTGTTGATTATGGCGATATGACCATACCCAAACACTGAGCAACAATCCAACACCAAGCAATGCAGCAGTAAATGCCATATAACGCTGACGTTTTTTCGCAGGATTAATATGTTGTTTCACCAAATGCTGATCTCGCAAAATCACATTGGAAAACAGACCTTGTAAAAAATAGCCATGATTTGGGGCAATCGAACTTTTTTCTTCGTCCTGAAAAGGACTTGCAATCTGCTGCAGTTGAAATTCTTGTGCGATACTTTCTGTCATCGGGCTTTCGATGCTGCCTTCCTGTAACGCACTGGTAAAGTAAAAACCTCGAAAAACAGGTTGGAATTGATACGGATTATCTTCAAATAAAGTCCCAATAAAACTTTTTAATGCTGGCTTTAAAGTTTTAAATTCCATCGGGTGAGAGTTATCGTTTGAAGGATAAAAAAAGAATAGGGATTCAGCCACAGGTTGAAACTTAATACGAGATCAAAGGGGTCAGTTTTAAATTGCCGTTGACAGAGTTCTTGAAAGGCTGGCAGGGCTATCTAGTCTGTGATGATTACAGTGGTTATAAAGCACGCTTCAAATCAGGCCAGGTCATTGAGGTGGGCTGCATGGCCCATGCACGTC